>NZ_JBQKKM010000004.1:0-169082 GCF_052116745.1 Niallia sp. Sow4_A1
TGCGATTTGTCCCATCGCCGTCTTCATTCCCGTACCGATTACGACACCAACACCACTTCCACGCGAAACCATCGTACCCATAAAGCCCATATTCTCCATATCACCGAGCGCTAAATTATTATTCTTAATGGCTGATACGATTTTAGGAACAGGTACAGATTCACCTGTTAACGCTGATTCTTCGACCTCTAAACTTCTTGATTCTATTATTCTTACATCTGCACCGATTCGGTCCCCGCTAGCAAATTTAATGACATCCCCAGGAACTAATTCCTTTGATAAAATATTTATCCATTCCCCGTTGCGAAGGGCATGAACATGGGGCTGTGATAACTCCTTTAAAGCAGACAAGGATTTCTCTGCACGAATTTCTTGAAAAAATCCAAGAAAACTATTGAGAATGATGATTGCAATAATGGCAATCGCATCAATATATTCACCCAATAAACCTGAAACAAGCGTAGCAGCTAAAAGAACAAGTACCATAAAATCCTTAAATTGACTGAAGAAAATAAGCAATAGTGATTGCTTTTCTCCTTCCTCTAATTCATTAAATCCAAAATTCTTTCGTCGCTTTTCCGCCTCTTCATCCGTTAATCCAGCCGAAAAATCAGTATTCAATGTTTGTTCTACTTCTTTTTCGTTCATTTCATGATAGTTCATCCGGCCATCTCACTTCCCCCTTTTTCATTCACCGTTCGCGAATAGCACTTTTGCGAAATAATTACGTAGTAGTTCTGAACAAAGGTTAGCAATTCTAACTAACATACATAGTTGTCCCAACACCACTCTATGGAAATCATATTCAGGCTTGGCCGAAAAAATGCTATCAAGGTTAGATTTTTATTTCGTTTTAAAACTAAAAATAATTTTTTGGCCATTTCTTCTTATCACAAGATGCTAATTTTTCTTCATTAAGGCTACCAAATCCTTGTATTTCTTTGTAATTAAAGATAGAGTAAAGAGGGAAATTATTATAAATGAGGTTGTTAGTTATGTCATTTGATGGTTTATTTACAAGAGCAATGTCCCTGGAATTAAAAGAGCTGTTACTAGGAGGCAGAATTAATAAAGTTCAGCAGCCTTTTACAAATGAAATTATTTTATCTGTTCGTGCAAATGGAAAAAATCAAAAGTTGCTTTTATCTGCACATCCGAGCTATGCACGAGTTCAAATTACCGAGGAAACATATGAAAATCCGAAAGAGGCACCAATGTTTTGCATGCTTTTACGCAAGCATTTAGAAGGTTACTTTATAGAAGACATTTATCAGATAGACAATGAACGAATCATTGTTTTTGAGATTAGAGGAAGAAATGAAATTGGCGATACTTCCTATAAAAAACTGATGATTGAAATAATGGGACGACACAGCAATATTATTTTGATCGATCGCGACAAAAATACGATTTTAGATAGCATTAAACATATTTCCTATGCTGTTAATAGCCATAGAGCCATACTACCTGGCTATGAGTATAAGGCTCCACCAAAACAAGAAAAACAAGATCCTTATACAGCTACAGAGGAAGATGTTTTAAGAGCAATTGATTTTAATAGCGGAAAGTTGGACAAGCAGCTTGTACAGCAGTTCGCTGGATTCTCCCCTTTAGTTGCCAAAGAAATTTTCTATCATGCTGGTCTTGCGAACCGCGATACACTGCCAAAGGCTTTTCTGGCTATAATGGATCCAATAAAAAAAGGCAGCTATGCTCCTTCTATTATGGATACTCCCGAAAAAGAATATTTTTACTTTCTGCCAATAGAGCATGTGAAAGGTGAAATTAAAGCTTTCCCTACTTTAAGCAAAATGCTTGATCGATATTATTTCGGAAAAGCAGAACGGGATCGAGTAAAGCAACAAAGCAATGATTTAGAACGTTTCATTGTGAATGAACGGGATAAAAATAGCAAAAAGATTAAAAAGCTAGAACGTTCATTAATGGAAGCAGAGAACGCAGAGGAATATCAATTGCTTGGCGAACTCTTAACAGCAAATTTATATGCAGTTAAAAAAGGCATGTCAGAGGTAGAAGTTCTAAATTACTACGAAGAAGATGGGGTAATGATTAAGATTCCCCTTAATCCAAGACTATCTCCTTCTGAAAATGCGCAAAAATATTTTACGAAATATCAAAAGGCGAAAAACTCTATTGACATTATTAAGGAACAAATTCAACTAGCAGAACAAGAATACGAGTATTTTGAAACATTATACCAGCAAATTCTTGCTGCCTCACCGAAGGATATTCAAGAAATTCGTGAAGAGCTAGTAGAAGAAGGATACTTAAGAGAAAGGCAAAAAAAACAAACGAAAAAACAACAAAATGTAAAGCCAGTACTAGATTATTATTTATCTGATGATCAAACAGAGATTATCGTTGGCAAAAACAATAAACAAAATGATTATTTAACCAATCGTGTAGCTGCCAGGGATGAGATTTGGCTGCATACGAAGGATATCCCTGGATCCCATGTCGTTATCCGGAGCAAGGAACCTTCGGAGGAAACAATTCTACAAGCTGCCAAATTAGCCGCTTATTTCAGTAAAGCTCGCCAATCAAGTTCTGTTCCAGTGGATTATACCCTAGTCCGTCATGTGAAAAAGCCAAGTGGCGCAAAACCCGGTTTTGTTATCTATGATAATCAGCAAACAGTTTATGTAACCCCAGATGAGGAAACTGTGATTCGGTTGAAAGCGAAATAAAAAGCAAATCGCGAGAGGCAATGCTGCCTCTCGCGATTTGTTTTATTGGTTACACTGGTTTTAGTTTATGCATAAGGAAAATTCAGCTTGAAGGGTTGGCTTTTTGAGACTCTCATGCCTTTGATGAAGACCAGTTTTGTGTCTCCTCCTCTTCTTTTTGGTTTTCATCCACCTTATGAACACCATTTACCAACTAGTTATTTTCATTTATAGACTTTTATCCAAGCCCCAAAAAAAACAACACTTTATTTAACTGAAATGTCGTTATAAACATCATCCACTTACCACTTCTCCGGATTTTCCTTCCAAGCATTCAAGCTCGCTAAATCTCTTTCTTCAATATAGCCATTTTTCTGTGCTACTTCTAATAAGCTCGTATAATCTGTTAATGAGTATGCTGTAATTTCAGCCTCAGCAAGCAATTCTTTCCCCTTTGGCAATTCGTATGTAAAAATCGCAACAACCCCAAGTACATCACAGCCTGCTTCTCTTAAACTATTAACTGCTGTAATGACACTTCCCCCTGTTGAGATAAGATCTTCCACCACTACTACTTTTTGCCCTTTATCTACCTTGCCTTCAATCTGATTCCCTTTACCGTGGGCTTTTGCTTTGGAACGTACATAGGCCATCGGCAAATCAAGAAGGTCACTTACCCAAGCTGCATGAGGAATACCTGCTGTTGCTGTCCCTGCCACTACTTCTGTTTCTGGAAATTTATCTTTGATTAAACTAGCTAATCCTGTTGCGATATTTTTACGCACCTTCGGATAGGACAAGGTTAAGCGATTATCACAATAGATTGGCGACTTTAATCCTGAAGACCAAGTAAACGGATCATTTGGCTGTAAAAAAACTGCTTTAATATCTAGTAATTGTTCGGCAATTTCATGTTTCATAACGTGATGCCCTCCCACTCGGATTTAAATAATGAATAGCTTTCATATGGATTTGCTGCTCTTGTAATCGAGCGACCAACAACAATTGCTGATACCCCATTTTCTCTCGCAATCTTAGGTGTTGCTACCCGAACTTGATCCTGTACTTCATCTGTTTTTAAACGAATGCCAGGTGTTACAGTTAAAAAGGTATCCCCTAATCTTTCACGAATTGCGAAAGCTTCTAAAGTGGAGCACACGACTCCATCCAGTCCAGCCTCTTTTGTTATCGTTGCATAGTGTAATACCGATTCATGTAAAGGAACTTGAATTAATTGCTCTTTTTGCATGCTCGCTTCAGAAGTACTTGTTAACTGAGTCACACCAATACATTTCGCTCGTTTCATGCCAGATGGTGTACCTGCTTCAAGCCCCTCCACTGCACGAGCCATCATGTCGATTCCACCAGCTGCATGAACATTCACTAAATCAACGCCTAAGCTAGCAATATTTTTCATCGCACTTCCAACTGTATTTGGAATATCATGTAGCTTTAAGTCTAGGAAAATTTGGTGATTTTGTTCCTTTAATTCCTGAATGATGCTTGGTCCTTCTTTATAAAATAGTTCCATACCTACTTTTAAAAACAACGATTCTCCGTTAAATCCTTTTAAAAAAGAATGTACCTCGTCCTTACTTGCAAAATCAAGCGCGATGATAAGCGAATTGTTCATGCTTTCCCCAGCTCCTTCCCGTTACTTCTGAAATATGTTCAAATCCGTATTTGTCTAATAGCTCAGGTAATTCATCTATTATTTTCGGGCAAATAAATGGATCTACGAAGTTTGCTGTACCAACTGCTACTGCACTTGCGCCTGCATAGAAAAACTCTAATACATCTTCAGCAGTGGATACTCCCCCCATTCCGATAATCGGTAGGTTTACTGCTTGACTTACTTCATAAATCATTCGGATTGCTACAGGCTTTACTGCAGGACCAGATAATCCTCCCGTTTTGTTGGCTAGGATTGGCTTGCCTGTTTTTAAATCAAGACGCATGCCAACAAGGGTGTTAATCATGGTAATCCCATCTGCTCCTCCAGCTTCTACCGCTTTTGCCATCTCGACAATATTCGTTACATTTGGTGAGAGCTTTACATATACAGGAACTTCTGACACTTCCTTCACCTTTTTCGTTAATTCCTTAGCAACTTCTGGAATTGTTCCAAAAGCAATGCCTCCTGTTTTTACATTCGGACAAGAAATGTTTAATTCTAGTGCCTTAACATTCGATGCTTTTGATATCTCTTTTGCAACAGCAACATAGTCCTCTTCCACCGATCCAGCAACATTTGCAATAATTGGTACATCGAATTGGCTAAGCCAAGGTAATTCTTCGCCAACCACTTTTTTTAGTCCAGGGTTTTGAAGACCAATGGCATTTAGCATCCCAGAAGTAGTCTCAGCTACTCTTGGTGTTGGGTTACCAAAGCGTGGTTCTACCGTAGTTGCTTTTATCATGATGGCACCGAGCTTGCTTAAATCATATAAGTTACTGTATTCCCGTCCAAATCCAAAACAGCCAGAAGCAGGCATGATTGGGTTTTTAAGCTCTAATCCAGGAAGCTTTACTTGAAGTCGGTTCATAGGACAACCTCCCCTGTTCTAAATACTGGTCCATCTGTACATACCTTTTTATAGCTGAATCCTGTCGGATCATCTGCTGTGTGACATACACATGCAAAGCATGCACCAATCCCACATCCCATTCTTTCTTCTAGAGAAATAAACACCTTTTTAGTAGGAAATGTTTTTTCTAGATTTTTAAGCATTGGCGTTGGTCCACAGGAGTACAATACGTCAAACTCCAGATTTTCTTGAAAAATAACGTCTGTGACAAAGCCTTGTGTACCATGACTACCATCTACTGTAGCGATATACGTATCCCCAAATGAGGCAAACTTTTCTTCATAAAATGCAACGGATTCTGTTTGAAAGCCTAATACAGCAACAACCTTTACCCCTTTTGCAACTAGTCGATTTGCTAATTCATATAAAGGTGGCACACCAATTCCTCCGCCTACTAATAAGGCTGTTTGCCCTGACTTGCTTGCTTCAACGGGGAATCCATTTCCTAATGGACCAAGAATATCAACTGCTTCCCCAGCTGTTTTTTGGGCAAGAAGCTTTGTGCCCGCTCCTTCAGCGCGGTAAATCATCGTAAATGTTTTACTTTCCTGATCAATCCGGCAAATACTAATGGGACGTCTTAATAAAGGTGTAGCATTATCACTTACTTTTATATGAACAAATTGACCTGGCTCGTTCATTTCAGAGACAAGCTCACCTGTTAAGGTGAGCTCCATAATATTTTCAGCTATTTCTTTCTGTTCGACTACTGTACAGATTTCGTTTTTGATCATACTAACACTGCCTCCGGTTGCGTTTTGCTTGGCTCCATTGCATCTGTAGAGAATGTCATCGATTCTACTACTCGAAGGATAGCCTCTGCTGTATCTAATGAAGTTAAGCATGGAATGCCATTTTCAACGGATTCACGTCTAATTCGGAATCCATCTCTTGCTGGCTGGCTTCCTTTGGAGAAAGTATTAATGACAAATTGTGCTTCCCCATTGCGGATTACATCTATTAATGTATGTCCTTCTCCACCGATTTTACCGACTACTTTTACTGGAATGTTATTGCTTTCAAGGTACTCTGCTGTTCCACTTGTTGCCATCAAGCTATAGCCGATATTCGTAAATCTTTTTGCAAGCTGTAAAGCCTCTTCCTTATCTTTATCCCCAATTGTCAAAAGAACCGTTCCAAATGTTTTTATCTTCATTCCTGAAGCAATTAAACCTTTATACAGTGCTTTTTCTAGAGTAATGTCTTTCCCCATTACTTCTCCCGTTGATTTCATCTCAGGGCCTAATGTGATATCGACTCTACGTAATTTTGCAAAAGAGAATACTGGGACCTTCACATACACACCAGACTTCTCTGCTACTAAGCCCGATTGATATCCCTGCTCTTTTAAGGAAGTACCCAAAATTACTTTTGTAGCGATTTTCGCCATTGGCACATTCGTAATTTTGCTTAAGAAAGGTACTGTTCTACTAGAGCGTGGATTTACCTCTAGTACGAATACTTCACCTTTGGAAACAACATATTGGATATTTAGTAAACCTACGATTTTTAAACCTTTTGCAAGTCTCGTTGTATAATCTACTAACGTTTGCTTAATTTCAGCAGACAAGCTTTGTGGTGGATAGACAGCGATCGAATCGCCTGAGTGTACTCCTGCACGTTCGATATGCTCCATAATTCCTGGAATGACAACATCAGTTCCATCACAGATTGCATCCACTTCAATTTCTTTCCCTGTTAAATAACGGTCAATTAAGATTGGTTGACCTGGACTTGCCTTAACCGCGTTTTCCATATATGGAATCAGCTCTTCTTCTTTATATACGATTTGCATTGCTCTTCCACCAAGTACGTAAGATGGTCTTACAAGTACTGGGTAGCCAATTGATTTTGCTACAACAATTGCATCTTCAACTGTTAATGCTGTTTTTCCGTCTGGCTGTGGAATTCCTAATTCTTGCAGACTTTGTTCAAACTTATCACGGTCCTCTGCGCGATCTAAGTCTTCAAGTGATGTTCCTAAAATTTTGACCCCACGCTCTGCTAGTGGGCCTGCTAGGTTAATGGCTGTTTGCCCCCCAAACTGAACCACTACTCCTTCAGGTTTCTCTAAATCGATGATATGCATTACATCTTCAATCGTCAGTGGTTCAAAGTAAAGTTTATCTGAAATACTAAAGTCTGTTGAAACCGTCTCTGGATTGTTATTAATGATAATTGCTTCATATCCAGCTTCTTTAATCGCCCATACAGAATGAACGGTTGCATAGTCAAACTCTATTCCTTGGCCAATGCGAATTGGTCCAGATCCAAGCACAACAATGCTTTTCTTCTCTGTTACAATCGATTCATTTTCCTCTTCATATGTTCCATAATAGTAAGGTGTTTCAGATTCAAACTCAGCCGCACAAGTATCAACCATTTTATAAACGGGCACAATGCCTTTTTCTTTTCTCCAGTTATATACTTCAAGCTCTGTTGTATTCCAAAGCTTTGCAAGTTGAATATCAGCAAATCCCTTTTCTTTCGCTTCTTTTACATATTCCTCATCAAATGGATGATTGATTAACTCTTTTTCGAACTTTATGATGCCTTCAAGTTTGAAAAGGAAGAATAGGTCAATCTTGCTCCACTCATGAATCGTTTCAATACTCACGCCACGATTAAGTGCTTCTGCTATATAAAATAATCTTTCGTCTCCGGCAACTCTTATTCGCTTTTCGAGTAATTCGTCGCTTGTTTCATCTGCTGCATTTAAGGAGAAATGATATACTTTTGCTTCAAGAGAGCGAATCGCTTTTAGTAAAGATTCTTCAAAAGTACGACCAATTGCCATTACTTCTCCCGTTGCTTTCATTTGTGTTCCTAAGTTACGTTTTGCTGATTCAAACTTATCGAAAGGAAAGCGTGGAATCTTACTTACTACATAATCAAGTGCTGGTTCAAAGCTTGCATAAGTTTTTCCTGTAACAGGATTCATCATCTCATCTAATGTTAAACCTACTGCGATTTTTGCCGCTAGCTTTGCAATCGGATAGCCAGTTGCTTTACTTGCAAGGGCAGATGAGCGACTCACTCTTGGGTTAACTTCAATAATATAATATTGGAAGCTATCTGGGTCTAATGCTAGCTGTACGTTACAGCCACCTTCAATTTTTAGTGCACGGATAATTTTTAAAGATGTATTTCTTAATAATTGATATTCACGGTCACTTAACGTCTGACTTGGTGCGACAACGATACTGTCACCTGTATGAATCCCAACTGGATCGATATTTTCCATGTTACATACTACAATCGCGTTATCATTGCTATCACGCATTACTTCATATTCGATTTCTTTAAAGCCTGCGATACTTTTCTCTAATAAACATTGCGTTACTGGGCTATTTTTCAAACCACTTGTTACAATTTCTTCTAACTCCTGATCATTATGGCAAATACCGCCGCCTGTTCCACCTAGTGTGAAAGCAGGACGAACGATTACTGGATATCCGATTCTCTCTACAAATGCTCTTGCTTCCTCCATATTATGGATGATATCACTATCTGGAACAGGTTCTCCTAATTCATTCATCAAGTTACGGAAAAGATCTCTATCTTCCGCTTGCTGAATCGCGGAGAGCTTCGTTCCAAGTACTTCTACTCCGCATTCTTCTAACACGCCTGCCTCTGATAGCTCGACTGCAAGATTTAAGCCAGTTTGCCCTCCTAATGTTGGCAAGATAGCATCTGGTCTTTCTTTGCGAATAATTCTGCTGACAAATTCAAGTGTTAATGGTTCAATGTACACTTTATCGGCCATTTCTGTATCTGTCATAATCGTTGCAGGGTTCGAGTTTACTAAGATAACACGATAGCCTTCTTCCTTTAAAGCGATACATGCTTGCGCTCCTGCATAGTCAAATTCTGCTGCCTGCCCAATGATGATTGGTCCTGATCCGATTACTAATATACTTTTAATACTTTTAAGCTTTGACATATGCGGCACCTTCCTGTTTGTGAGATTGTATCATTTCCATAAAACGATCGAATAAATAGTTAGCATCCTCTGGTCCTGGTGAAGCTTCTGGATGGTATTGCACGGTAAATGCTGGGTATTCTTTATGCTGCAAGCCTTCGATTGTTCCATCATTTAAAGCAATATGTGTAACTTCTAAGTTTGTGTGATTAATAGATTCTTCTTCTACTGTATAGCCATGGTTTTGAGAAGTCAGACAAACCTTCCCTGTTAATAAATCCTTTACTGGGTGGTTTGATCCTCTATGACCAAACTTCATTTTCTCTGTGTTTGCCCCACTTGCAAGTGCGAACAATTGATGACCTAAGCAGATTCCAAACAGCGGCACTTGCCCAATAATTCCTTTAATTGCTTCAATAGACTCGGGCACATCCTTTGGATCCCCAGGTCCGTTCGATAGCATCACGCCATCTGGACTTAAATTTAGAATATCTTCTGCCGTTGTATTATATGGAACGACGATTACATCACAATCTCGTTTATTTAATTCTCGTAAAATTCCATGCTTCATTCCATAGTCTACTAACACAACGCGACTTCCACGGCCAGGACTTGGATAAGGTTTTCTTGTAGAAACTTGCTTTACTTGATCTGTACTTAACGTAATCCCTTTTAATTTTGCAATTACTTCCTCTGCATTTTCCTCGATGCTGCAAATCGCACCCTTTAAAGTTCCATATTGGCGGATAATGCGCGTTAATTTTCTTGTATCAATTCCCGCTATTCCTGGGATATTCTTTTGTTTGAAATATTTGTCTAATGAAAGCTCGTTACGCCAGTTTGAAGGAAAATCACACACTTCTTTTACAATAAATCCATGAATGGCTGGCGTTATCGATTCAAAATCATCTCGATTGATGCCATAATTTCCTACTAACGGATACGTAAGTGTGACAATTTGTCCACAGTAGGATGGATCGGATAGAATTTCCTGATAGCCTGTCATTCCTGTGTTAAATACTACTTCACCAAATTTTTCTGTATCGGCACCGAAGCCTTTTCCGATAAATACCGTGCCATCTTCTAGAATTAATTGTTTTTTCATGCGTGTACACTTTCCTTTCTCCAAGCAATCTTCCCACCAACAATTGTTGCAGCCGGCCAGCCCTGACATTCCCAACCAGCAAACGGGGTATTTCTTCCTTTTGATAAAAATGTTTCTGGGTCAATTTTATTTGTATCTTCTAAATCAAGAATGACGATATCTGCAGTTTTTCCTGCTTCTAAAGTTCCAGCATCCAATTTAAAGCTTTGAGCTGGTTTTATTGTTAGATAATCTATTAATTGTTGTAATGTCATCACCCCTGTTTTTACAAAGTTCGTATAAAGAAGAGGAAATGCTGTTTCTAAACCGACAATTCCAAATGGTGCAAGCTGCATCGACTGCGCCTTTTCTTCTGCTGTATGCGGTGCATGGTCTGTTGCAATAAAATCAATTGTTCCATCTAACAATCCTTCAAGTAAGCTTTTTCGATCCTCTGTTCCTCTTAAAGGAGGATTCATTTTATAATTCGTATCAAGAGAAGGAATATCTGTATCTGCTAATAGTAAGTGATGTGGCGACACCTCTGCTGTAACTCTAATTCCAGCTTTTTTTGCATCTCTTACAACGCGCACTGATTCTTTTGTACTGATATGGCATACATGATAATGACAGCCTGTCGCTTCTGCTAAAAGAACGTCTCTTGCTATTTGGACTGATTCACAAACACTTGGAATTCCATTTAAACCTTTCGCCTTTGAAAATTCTCCTTCGTGCACACAGCCTTTATTGATAAGGCTATTATCTTCACAGTGAGCGACAATTGCCATATCTAATGCAGCCGCTTGCTTCATCGCCTCGAGCATTTGACCTGCTTCTTGGATTCCTACACCATCATCTGTAAAAGCAAATGCTCCTAATTCTTTTAGTGCTTTAAAATCAGTAAGTTCAGTCCCTAATTGTCTAATTGTAATGGATGCATACGGTAAGACATTTACATTTGCCGTATTTCGAATTCTTTCATTTAAATTATGTAAATTTTCAACTGTGTCAGGAACAGGTCTTGTGTTTGGCATATTGGCAATCGTTGTAAATCCACCTCGTGCTGCTGCCATCGTCCCTGTTGCAATCGTTTCTTTCTTTTCGCCGCCTGGCTCTCTTAAATGAACATGTAGGTCAATAAATCCTGGCGCCACAACTTTTCCAGCAGCATCAATCACTTCATCTGCATTTGAAGTTATTTCCTTTGCAATCGTCTTAATTGCTCCATTTTCAATCAAGATGTCCTTCTGTTCTAATTCCCCTGTAGTATTAAGCAACTGGCCATTTTTGATAAGTATTGACATGTTCATTTCTCCCTCCGATATTTTCTAATGATCTTTTTAGCACACTCATGCGAATAAACACACCATTTTCCATTTGCTTAAAAATTCTCGAGCGTTCGCATTCAACCAATTCATCAGCAATTTCTACATCTCTGTTTACAGGTGCAGGGTGCATGATGATGCTTCCTGGCTTCATTTTTCTTTCTCTTTCTACTGTTAATCCATATAGTCTGTGGTAGCTTTCTTTGTCAAAAGCAGCTCTTTCATCTCCATGTCTTTCATGTTGGACACGTAGCAGCATGACAACATCGGATGTTTCAATCGCTGTATCAATATCTTCATAATTTGCATCTTGTAGGACTGTTTCATCAAACCATTCTCTTGGTCCAGAGAAAACGACATCTGCCCCCAGTCGTGTTAGGGCATCTGCATTTGATCTTGCTACTCGGCTGTGGCTGATATCACCAATAATACTTACTTTTAAGCCATTGAAGCGTTGGAATTCCTGCTGTATCGTCAGAAGGTCTAGTAGAGATTGTGTAGGATGATGACCACAGCCATCTCCTGCATTAATGACTGGTATGTTTACCTTCCCTACTAATTCATCAAAGTAATGATCCTTTTCATGTCTTATGACAATAGCATTTACTCCTACTGATTCCAGCGTTCGAACAGTATCATATAATGTTTCTCCTTTAACAACACTTGAGGTTGTCGTTTCAAATGGGATTACCTCAAGTCCTAACTTTCTCTCCGCTACTTCAAAGCTGCATTTTGTTCTTGTGCTAGCTTCGAAAAAAAGGTTTGCCACAAAGCTTTGATTTGCCGGTCTCCAAGTTTCTCCATTAGCAAATCTTTGTGCATCTCTTAAGATTTCTTTAATCTCTGTAACGGTTAACTCAGTCGTAGTTAATAAGTTTTCCATGATACTACCTCCCGTTATTTGCTGCTTTTAACTTAGCCCGCAGGCTAAAATACACTTCGCTTTCCGTGGGGCGAGCGGTGTCTACGTGTATTTTAGACTGCTCAGTAATTCTTTAATCCCCTAAAAAAACCACCCTAACAACTCGTTAGGGCGGCAAAAATCATGATTTTCCATAGATTTAGGCAAAGTGAACCTAGCACATACAATCTATGCATCATTTTTGACACCCTTATAAGTCTCTCTGTACTTGTTTAAAAGGTGTTATTATTTAGTTTCGTCTACTGCGATTGGTTCTTCGAATAAATCGTCCTTTGCTTTTTCTCTACCTGGCAATACTAAATTTAAGATAATGCCTAGGATTGCGGCAAAAGCCATTCCTTCTAGTTTAAAATTTTCTCCCATATGAATGGAGAAGCCTCCAATTCCTGTTACAAGGATAACGGATGCAATCACTAAATTGCGATTTTTATTAAAATCAATCTTTGCTTCTACAATAATTCTTAATCCAGAGGAAGCGATAATTCCGAATAGAAGGATGGAAACTCCCCCCATTACCGGCGTGGGGATGGATTGAATCAATGCTGCGATTTTTCCAATAAATCCAAACCCTATTGCAAGTACTGCCGCTCCTGCTAATACATAAACGCTGTATACTCTTGTGATTGCTAATACTCCAATATTTTCGCCATATGTTGTTTTTGCAGGACCTCCCATTAAAGCGGAAAGAATAGTTGCTGTTCCATCTCCCAAAATACTTCTATGCAATCCAGGATCTTTAATATAATCTTTACCAACAACTTTACTTAACACTAGCTGATGACCGATATGCTCTGTTAATGTAACAATTGCGACCGGTACAAAAATAGTTAGTAGCGCAAGATTAATTGTTACAGGATAATCTACAAACGGGAAGATAAAATCTGGCATTGCAAACCATTTTGCATCTAGCACTTCTTGGAAGTTAACAACACCTACTAGCAAGGCATATACGTAACCTACAACGATTCCTGCTAAGATTGGGATAAAGCTAAATACTCCCTTGCCAAACATGGTGAAAAGTATTGTTGCTAGTAAGGTTACTAGCGCAACAGAGATATAAAGCAAACTATATTCTTGATTCTCACTGCCATTATTTACATACATTGCTTGCCCTACTGCTGTGGAAGCTAATGCTAGCCCGATAACCATGATTACTGGTCCAACAACAATCGGCGGTAGGATATTCATAATCCAACGATAACCAGCTTTTTTGATGATTAAGGAAACGATGCCGTATACAATCCCGGCTATAAATGTTCCAATCATGGCTGCCCCTATACCTCCACCAGGCATTGTCTTTGCTGCAATTACCGGTGCGATAAAGGCGAAGGATGATCCTAAGTAGGCCGGAACCTTAAATTGCGTAATGATTAAGAATGCGAGTGTACCTACACCACTTGAGACTAAAGCAACCGCAGGGCTCATTTCTATTAAGAATGGTACTAACACTGTTGCACCAAACATAGCGAATAAATGCTGTAAGCTTAACGTTACCCACTGAAGGGCACTTGGTTTATCTTTAATTCCTAATAAGGGTTTTGATTCGTTCATTGCTGTCTCCTCTTTCTGTTTAAAAAAATTACTTGTATAATTGCTATTAATATCCCCTATTACATAAATAAAACCCCTTTTCAGTGCAGCTGAAAAGGGGTTTTATACAGGCTTAAAGAAACCTGACGAAAAAAACTCCCCTTCTCAGCCTCACAGGACTGCTATTAAAAGGGCTCTATTTAATTTTCAAAAATATTCACTTCATCATATCCATCCACTTCAGTAAGTTCTACCACAATTTTCTCCGAGCTGGAGGTAGGAATGTTTTTCCCGACATAATCTGCTCTTATTGGCAGTTCTCTATGTCCTCTGTCTACTAGGACCGCAAGCTGTATGGATGCTGGTCTTCCCATATCCATTAGTGCATCCATGCCGGCACGAACAGTTCTTCCTGTATACAAGACATCATCTACTAGGATGACCTTTAATCCCTGTATATCTTTCGGGATATCTGAGCCTTTTACTAATGGCTCCTCATTTTTCGTCTTTTTTGATAAATCATCTCGGTATAAAGTAATATCCAATTCACCAACTTCAATTGGCTTTCCTTCAATTTGAGCAATTTTCTCTGCAAGGCGATTTGCGATGTATATACCTCTTGTTCTTATTCCAACAAGAATACAATTCTCAATCCCTTTATTTTTCTCGATGATTTCATGAGCAATTCTTGTTAATGCTCGTCTTATTGCTTGATCGTCTAGTACAAGTGCCTTTTGTGACATCTCGCTCACCATCCATGCTGTGATTCAATCATATTTTCTAAAAAAAATCCTCTCACCCTTTTGGATGAGAGGATAGACGTATACCAATATAGCTATTGCTTAAAATAGCTAGGATCCGTTTCCTTCTCAACCTCACGGGATCGATTTAAAGGACTTATTCAACTAACGTTATCTTAATATAAAATTAAAAGCGTGTCAACGATTATTTCGTAATGTATCTAGAAGATTCTCATAGTCTTTAGGAAGTGGTGCTTCAAACTCTAAATATTCCCCTGTGCGCGGATGTTCAAATCCTAGAATTCCTGCATGCAGTGCCTGACCGCCGATATCCAATGTTTTTCTTGGGCCATATTTAGGATCTCCTACAAGTGGATAGCCAATATACTTCATATGCACGCGGATTTGATGGGTGCGTCCTGTCTCTAATTGGCATTCGATAAACGTGTATCCATCCATTCTTTCTAACACACGGAAATGAGTAACAGCATGCTTGCCCTTATCTATAACCGTCATACTTTGTCTATCTTTCGTATCACGGCCAATCGGGGCCTCAACCGTTCCATAATCATGGGGGATAGAACCATGTACCAATGCTTTATATTTTCTCGTTACTGTTTTTGCTACTAATTGATTAACAAGGCTCTCATGTGCAGCATCATTTTTTGCAACCATTAATAGTCCAGATGTATCTTTATCGATTCGATGAACAATTCCTGGTCTCATCACGCCATTTATACCGGAAAGATCTTTACAATGAGCCATCAAGCCATTTACTAATGTACCTGTCACATGTCCAGGAGCTGGGTGCACAACCATTCCTTTTGGTTTATTCACTACGATGACATCACTATCTTCATAATAAATATCTAAATCCATTTCCTCTGCTTCTACATCTAGTTCGATTGCTTCTGGTACTTCAATTGTAACTAAATCATTTAAAACACCTTTATACTTTGTTTTAACCGTTTGCCCATTAACTGTAACATGACCGTCTTTTATCCACGCTTGAACCTGTGTTCTCGACCAATCACTGTTAATCATTGAAACGATTTTGTCGATCCGTTCATTTACTTGCTCACTTTGAATGATATGTTCCTTTTTTTCCATGTTTCTTCTCCTTCTTTGCGTCTCTATCCTCCTTCAGCATAACTAGGATTAATAAAATAACGCCAATTACTAAAGATGAGTCTGCAATATTAAATATTGGGAAATCATAATTAAAGATATACGTATTGATAAAGTCTACTACATATTGATGGCGCGCGCGGTCAATAAAATTGCCGATTGCCCCCCCTAAAATAAGACCAAGAGAAACACCATAAAGAATTTTCCCTTTCGTACCTGTCTGAATTAAATAAATCAATCCAATTACAACGATAACAGTGATAATATAGAAGAACACCATTTGATTCTCAAGCATTCCCCAAGCTGCACCACTATTACGATGGGATGTCAGATAGAAAAAATCTTTTATTACTTCGATACTTTCTCCTAGTTCCATATTTTTTACAACTAACCATTTCGTCCATTGATCAAGAATAATAATTATAGCTGCAATTATGTAATAAAACACTAAAGTTTCCTCCAATTCTCGAGTCTCCTTTAGCATTTTAGCATAAACCAGTTGAAAACGATAGCTTGGTTCATTATTTTAAATGGCTGTTTTCGTAAAGTACCCCTTTTTGAATAAAAGCTATTCTCTTAATGAATGGACTTTCTATAATAGGATTGAATGCTATTTATATCCTCTTTCGTTCGAATCGTTGGAATCATTTCCAGCAAATCAACAGGAAGTAACTCTCCTGACATTTCGCACATTCCGAAATTGCCATTTTCTAGTTTTTGCATGGTTTCTTCTACATCTTTTAATTCCTCTTCAATATATTTATTAATTTTCGAGTCTCTTTTAACCCTTAATGTCGTTGCTAATTCGATTTGTGTTATACGGAGTTCTGTATAAAGCTTTTCAATAGTTGAATTCAATTCCATTACCTCCGTTTCTTTAATTATCTTTAGCATTTCCATTGAAGAATACAAAAACCGATTAAAGATTTAACAGCCATAACAACTATTAACGGAGGTGGAAGTATTTCTCTTTCTTACCTATGTATAAAAAACTCCACCAGCATCAAGATAATAGACAGACATAACTTTCTCACTATGTAATTATATATTCTTCTTTTCCTTTCCCAATAAAAGGCTTTTACAAAACTTTTTTCCTTGCATTTTTTCTTTGTTTTAAATTATCTTTTAAACACAAAAAAACCGACAAACTATTGAAAGTTTATCGGTTTCTCTTAATAATTTTCTTCTACTACATGTGCACATCTTTCACATAATGTTGGATGAGCTTCGACTGTGCCAATGTCTGTTGTAACAGTCCAGCATCTTTCACATGTTTCACCGTCTGCTTTTGATACAACTATTGCAGCATTTTCTAGCTTTAGTGCCTCTTCTGGTGCATTATCATATTTCCCAGCAATTTCAAAACCTGATACGATAAATAATTGGTGTAAGTTTTCTTGAATAGAATTTAGTAGTGTATCTACTTCTTCATTCACATACAGTGTTACTTTCGCAGCAAGGGATTTACCGATGACTTTTTGGTTACGTGCTTCTTCTAATGCTTTAAGCACATCGTCACGTACAACCAAGAATTTATTCCACTTTTCTTCTACTGCATCACTATTTTCATACACGGTAGATTCAGGGAAATCAGTCAACTGGACACTTTCTTCCTTTACAGAAGAAATATGATCCCAAACTTCGTCAGCAGTATGTGGTAAGATTGGCGCAACTAACTTTGTTAAGCTGATTAAACTTTCATAAAGAACTGTTTGAATAGCTCTTCTTTCTTTGTTATTTGTTGCTTCAATATAAAGGACATCTTTTGAGAAATCAAGATAGAATGCACTTAAATCCAATGTACAGAAATTATTAATATTATGATAAATAGTAGAGAATTCATATTTATCATAGGATTCTGTCACCGTTTTAATGAGCTTATTTAGCTTGATCATCATAAATTGATCCACTTCACGTAATTCCTCATAAGAAAGAGCATCTGTTTCTGGGTTAAAATCAGCAAGGTTTCCTAATAAGAAACGGAAAGTATTTCTGATTTTACGATATCCTTCTGTTACTTGTTTTAAAATAGCATCAGATACACGTACATCTGCTTGGAAGTCTACAGATGCTACCCATAAGCGTAAAATATCTGCACCTAATTGGTTCATTACTTTTGCAGGTATCATGACATTCCCTAATGATTTACTCATTTTTCGTCCTTCTCCATCTAATACGAACCCATGGCTTAAAACAGCCTTATAAGGCGCCTTTCCAGTTACTGCAACACTTGTAGATAGGGAAGAGTTAAACCAACCACGATATTGGTCAGAACCTTCTAGATATAAATCAGCAGGACGTTGCAGATCCTCTCTTTCTAACAATACAGCTTGATGAGAAGAACCAGAATCAAACCAAACATCCATAATATCTGTTTCTTTCGTAAATTCCCCATTTGGGCTGCCTGGATGTGTAAATCCTTCAGGCAATAATTCCTTAGCTGACTTTTCAAACCAAATATTGGAACCATTTTCTCTAAATAAATTCGAGATATGCTCAATTGTTTCATCAGTAATAATACTGTCACCATTTTCTGCATAGAATACAGGAATTGGCACACCCCAAGCACGTTGTCGAGAAATACACCAGTCCCCGCGATCACGAACCATATTATACAATCTAGTTTCGCCCCATGCAGGTACCCACTGTGTTTCTTTAATTGCATCTAATAGATCATTTCTAAAGTCTTTAATAGAAGCAAACCATTGTGCTGTCGCTCGGAAAATAACTGGTTTTTTCGTTCTCCAGTCATGTGGATAAGAGTGTGTGATAAATTGAAGCTTTAATAATGCGCCAACTTCTTCAAGCTTTTCTGTAATTGGCTTATTTGCTTTATCATAGAATAACCCTTCAAATCCAGGTGCCTCTTCTGTCATAACCCCTTTATCATCGACAGGACAAAGAACTTCTAATCCATATTTTTGACCAACTAGGAAGTCATCTTCCCCGTGTCCTGGTGCTGTATGAACACATCCAGTACCAGCATCTGTTGTTACATGCTCCCCTAGCATTACTAAAGAATCACGTCCATAAATTGGATGAGCTGCTAAAATGTTCTCGAGCTCTGCACCTTTTACTTCTTGAACAACATTCGCCTCTTCCCAACCAATCTCTGTTTTAACGCTTTCTAATAAATCTTGTGCAACAAGATACTTGCTTCCTTTTTCCTCGACGACTACATACGTCAAAGTAGGATGAACAGAAATACCTAAGTTTGCAGGAATAGTCCAAGGTGTAGTTGTCCAAATAACAATTTGTACATCACTTGCCAATACTCCTTTTCCATCCTTCACTTTGAATCCAACATATATGGATGGAGACTTTTTGTCTTTATATTCAATTTCTGCTTCTGCAAGAGCTGATTCACTTGTTGGAGACCAATAAACTGGTTTTTTGCCTTTATAGATATAGCCTTTTTTCGCCATTTCTCCAAACACTTTTATTTGTTGTGCTTCATAGGCAGGCTTTAGCGTTATATATGGGTTCTCCCAATCACCACGAACACCTAAGCGCTTAAACTGTTCTCTTTGACTGTCAATTTGTTCTAAAGCATATTCTTCACATAACTTACGGAATTCTGCAACGGTCATTTCTTTACGTTTAACGCCTTTATTCGTTAAAGCTTGTTCAATAGGAAGTCCATGTGTATCCCAACCAGGCACATATGGTGCTTGAAAGCCTGTCATGGATTTATAACGAACAATAAAGTCTTTTAAAATTTTATTCAGCGCATGTCCAATATGTATATCACCGTTTGCATATGGTGGGCCATCATGAAGAACAAACATTGGACGTCCTTTTGTACGGTCTTGAACTTTTTCGTAAATATTCATTTCTTTCCATTTCGCTTGCATATCAGGCTCGCGATTTGGTAAATTCCCTCTCATCGGAAAGGCTGTTTTTGGCATCAGCAACGTATCTTTATATTCCATTTTCTTCCTCCAGCATTATTATCTTTTTTTCATCATGTATGCAAGCAATATATTCCGTATTCTATTATAGACATTTCTGCTTTTTTAGAATCAGTATACACAGCAAAAAACCTTCTCATCCCCATGAAAGGGACGAGAAGGTTTTTAAAGGTTCCCGCGGTACCACCCTTATAGATAAAAAGAACTCTTATCCACTTAGACATTTTTTAACGGCAATGAACCGCCTTTTCTTACTTCTATTTCAGAAAAGGACTCAAGGGTGATTTTCAACTTCCAACTTATATCAGGCTTACACCGCCCCTGATTCGCTACTTTAAGTTTCACGGAAATCTACTATCCCTATCAACGCTACATGAATATCTATTTGTGAAAAATTATATTTCATCAATCCATCATTCGTCAAGACTTGGGAATTATTTTGTTGAATTTAATTCAGATGCATCTAATTCATATTCTAATAAATGATCCCAATCATCATTATTAAGCATATCTAATTGTGCTTCAATTAGCATTTTGAATCGAGTACGGAATACTTTTGATTGCTTTTTCAATTCTTCAATTTCAAGAGCAATCTTTCTAGCTTTCGATAGCGATTCATTGACAATGCGATCAGCATTTTTTTCTGCTTCTTTAATAATTAGTTTTGCCTCTTTTTGTGCATTTCGCTTAACTTCTTCGGCAGCTTCTTGTGCTACTACAATGGATTTATTTAACGTTTCTTCAATGTTATTATAGTGGCCGATACGGTCCGTTAACTCATTTAATCTTTCTTCTAGTTCTTTTTTCTCACGGATAATATTTTCATAATCTTTAATTACCTGGTCAAGAAATTCATTTACTTCATCTTCATCATAACCACGGAAGCCTTTGGCAAATTCCTTGTTATGAATATCTAACGGCGTTAATGGCATAAAGCCACCTCCCAAACTTCGATTTCTTTATGTATCATCCTAATTTCGACAGTATTACCGGATTTCCTGCATTATTTTTAAAAAATAAGAAGAAACGTGAAAAATAATGCTACTAAAAAATATTGTAACATATATAGACAATAAAAAAACTATGTTTTTTGTTTGCAGGAAAAATTATGGGACCTTATCTTCCTTCTTATTATCTATTTCAATTTACCTACCACTACCCTCCATTTATCTTTTTTCGTTTTTCCTTCAATGGATTTAATGGTAGCTCGTCCTTCTCCCCGAACAGAAAACACATCTCCTTCTTCACATATAAATGCAACATTTTCTATTAAAGTAAAATTCACTTTTACAAGTCCTTGTGCAATGTAAGTCTTTGCTTTTTCTCTTGAAAAATTATAGATTGCTGCAATTAGTGTGTCGAGGCGAAGGGAGGAAACAGTCGTCGTCATTTCTGTCCAATGTTCTTCTTTGAAAATTATTTTATCTAATGAAACTTCTGTTAGACTTATCTTCGCTTTCCCAATCGATTCAAGCTGAAGCCTTACATAATCCTCGACTTCTCCTGCAACAATGAATTGAATTTCCTCATCTACAACCAAAATATCACCGAATTTATTACGATTTAACCCAAGCGACATTAAGCTACCTAAAATATGGGGATGCTCAATAGTGACAAATTTCTTTGGATAATTCACTTCTAATAAAGTCAAGTTAAAATCCTTTATGTCTACCTCGTAATATTCAGGGTATAGAAGTGCCCGTTTTCTTTCTGCCTGATCATGTCCTCCAAAAAATTGAAACTTTACCTCATGATGCTCACCAATAATCATACCGAGGACTTTTTGTTCTCTTGGATCTAAAAAATCGGTTAATTTCGGGGCATAGGTATTCTCGACATAGCTTCGCCAATTTTCTACTTGATCGATAAAGTCTCTTTCTTCAGGACGAAAATGTTGATAGATTGACATGTTTTTAGCTCCTTTTTTGCATAGAAAAAGGGCTATATTAGCCCTCTTAAATACTTATATAAACCACATTCCTAATTGCTGAATTCCCATTCCAGCAAGGTTTAAAACAAAGATAGCAACAATCGGTGAAATATCTAGCATACCAATTGGCGGAATAACTCTCCGGAAAACTTCTAAGTAGGGCTCACAGACTTTTGCAAGAAAAACACCAATAGATGTTTCGCGTGCACTTGGAATCCAAGACATTAGAATGTAAATAATTAAAGCATAGGAGTAATACTGTAATAATCTAGCTAAAACTAAAATAATAAATGTCATTCGTTGTTACCACCTCGTATTTTCGTATTCTGCATCCTGCAGGATTTGCGATATATTTCCTGATACTTCCACATTATCTGGCGTACATAAAAATATATCTGTACCAATTTTTTGAATATCTCCACCAATCGCATAAACAGTCCCACTAAGGAAATCTACTATTCGTTTACCTTGGTCCTTTTCAATCCGCTGTAGATTGACAACGACAGCCCGACGGTTTTTCAACTGATCTGCAATATCCTGTGCTTCTGCATATACCCGTGGCTCCACCAAAAATACCTTTGATGATTTTTGGATACTTTGTAGGCTAACTACATTTTGGTTATTAGTTTTCGGCTGTTGAACATGTTGATTTTGCTGATTATGATAATTTTGCTGAACAGGCTGTTTATAATGTCTAGCAGGCTCGCTTGGCTCGTCTTGATAGTTAGCTTGCTCTTCTTCGTAATCTTCATCTTCTAAAAAAAAGAACGTTTTTATTTTCGATTTTATACTCATTTCACTTGCCTCCTATTTCTCGCTTCCTACTAAAGCAGTTCCAATTCTTATCATCGTTGCTCCCTCTTCGATCGCAATGGAATAATCATTCGACATGCCCATAGAAAGCTCTGTGCATGGAGCATATGGTAATTGTAATCCTTTTACATCTTCTTGAATGCTTTTTAATTTTTGAAAGCATTGACGAAGTAATAATTTATCTTCTGTAAATGGTGCCATTGTCATTAATCCAACTACTTGAACATTTGGATAGTTGGATAATTGTTTCACAAAATCAATTACTTCTTCTGGTTCCATTCCATGCTTCGATTCTTCTTTCGAAACATTAACCTGTACAAAACACTTTATGGTACGATTCGCTCTTTTATGTATTTCTTTTGCCAAAGATAGTCGATCCAAAGAGTGAATATAGTCTACATAATCTATAATACCTTTTACTTTTCTAGTCTGCAATGATCCAATAAAATGCCAAATTGGCTTGTCCTGAAGAACTTCATACTTTGCCAGTAAGCCTTCTTCACGATTTTCACCTAGATGAACAATTCCAGCATCTAACGCTTCTTGTGCTCGCTCTATTGTAACATACTTTGTCACAGCAATAAGTGTTATCTCTTCTGGATTCCGATTTACTTTTTCACACGCATGCGCAATTTCCTGCTTTATAACACTAAGATTATCTTTCACTAACATTTTCGTTTCCTTCTTCCTCTCTCCATCCAATATAACTCATCATTCTTCCTGTTTTCCCCTTATCCCTTCTATGAGAGAAAAAATAAGCGTCATCTTCATAGGTACAATAATTAGTTAGATGAATATTGCTTTCCAGCACTCCTGTTTCTAATAAAATCTGCTTATTTGCTTCTTGTAAATTCAGTCTGTATTGCCCCGGAGAAACAGTCGTATATGACTTCGCTTGAGAATGTAACACCATATCTATTTCATTGATGACTCGGTCATCCACTATATAATGACGATCTGTAATGGAAGGACCAATAACAGTAAGCACCTCATCAACAGGTATACCGTGTGAAGCAAATACATTGATCATTTCCCTAGCAATGCCTTTAACCGTCCCTTGCCAGCCTGCATGTGCAATCCCAATTGCCTTTGTAACGGGATGAATAAAATATAACGGAACACAATCTGCAAAACATAGAGTTAATAATATATTTTTTTCTAAAGTAAAAAAACCATCTGTATCCTTTAACGCACTTTCATAATCTTTAGCACCCATACCTAAATGATCATTTGTCACTTTGGCAATATGGACTTTATGCGTTTGTTCTGCACCAACCCATCGTTCCAAAGGAAACATTAACTTTCGCGCTATCTCATCGCGGTTAGCTATAACCGTTTCCTTCTGATCATTCACATGAAACGCCATATTTAAACTAGCATAATCGCCTTTACTTTTCCCATCATTTTTTGTTGTGAAACCAGCTAATAAATTTGGGAACTGCTGCTCCCATAAATCAAGATTGAAAAACTGTTTATTTTGTAAAGTAAAAGGTTCCATTATCTAACCCCATCTTTTTGTTTTAGTTTACCATATGGACCTATAATTGGTCACAGAAAAACATGATTTTCTTTGGAAATAAGATTGCATTTTATAAAATGGGGGTTATTTTTTCTAATCCGAGAATCTTCTAAATTAGCTATGCTAATTGGTGGCGTCTTTTTTAGTTACCTAATGGATAGCAAAGTCACTATTAGTTAAACTAGCACTCAAAACTCGCATGATCCATTTCTATAATTATTTATGCATTTTATTAAAAATAGCATTTTTCCAATAGAAAAGGTTAGACAATCATTAAAGTATCATACTTTAAGAAGTCTAACCCGCTATTCCTATTTTAGCTCTGAATATTTTTATTCATTTGTTTGATAGCAGCTTTTTCCAATCTTGAGACTTGCGCTTGTGAGATGCCGATTTCATCTGCAACTTCCATTTGTGTTTTGCCTTGGAAAAATCGCTTTCGCAAAATCATTTTTTCTCGATCATTTAATCGGCGCATTCCTTCTTTTAATGCCAATTCTTCCACCCATTGTATGTCCTTATTTTTTTCGTCACTTAATTGGTCCATTACATAAATCGGATCTCCACCATCATTATATATTGGTTCAAAAAGAGACACTGGATCTTGAATAGCATCTAACGCAAAAACAATATCCTCATGGGGAATGTCTAACTCTTTGGCAATTTCCTCAGCTGTCGGTTCTTTTGATGTTTTATTCATCAACCTTTCTCTGACCTGTAGTGCCTTATAAGCAATGTCTCTCAGAGATCTGGAAACCCTAATTGGATTATTATCGCGGAGATACCTGCGAATTTCACCAATAATCATCGGGACAGCATAGGTGGAAAACTTTACGTTTTGACTTAAATCAAAATTATCGATAGATTTCATTAGACCAATACAACCCACTTGAAATAAGTCATCCACGAATTCTCCTCGATTATTAAATCGTTGAATCACACTTAATACGAGGCGGAGATTTCCATTTACGAGACTTTCTCTTGCGGATATATCTCCCTCATGCATTTGCTTGAAGAGCAATCTCATTTCTTCGTTTTTTAACACTGGAAGCTTTGATGTATCAACACCGCAAATTTCTACTTTATTTCGAGTCAATCTATTTCCCTCCTCACAGGAGCTGCTGTACAAAAAACAGTATCTCCCCGAGAAGGAAAAATATGCATGAGAAGAATTTTTGTTAAATTTCCAATTTACGCTAATTTCAGTTGGAATTATGTGGGACAAGGATTTCTAAACAAAATTTTTTAAACCATTTTATTAAATTCTTTTTGAAGTCTCTTAATAATTCTCTTTTCTAATCTGGAAATATACGATTGAGAAATGCCTAGCATGTCTGCTACATCTTTTTGGGTTTTTTCTTCTCCTGTTCCTAAACCAAACCGTAATTCCATGATTTGTTTTTCTCTTTTAGAAAGTTGATGTAATGCTTTTACCAAGAGCTTTTTATCCACACTTGCATCTAAATCCTTCGTAATAATATCATCTTCTGTTCCCATCACATCTGATAGAAGTAGTTCATTTCCATCCCAATCAATATTCAACGGCTCATCAAATGAAACTTCTGAGCGAATTTTATTATTTCTCCGCAAATACATTAATATTTCGTTTTCAATACATCTGGAGGCATATGTGGCAAGTTTAATTTTTTTCTCTGGATTAAATGTATTAACCGCCTTAATTAATCCAATGGTGCCAATACTAATTAGGTCTTCAATATTAATACCCGTGTTTTCGAACTTCCTCGCAATATAAACAACAAGACGCAAATTTCTCTCAATAAGCATCGAGCGAGCTGCTTGATCCCCTTTTGGAAGTTTTTCCAAAAGCATTTCTTCTTCTTCTTTCGTTAACGGAGGAGGCAGTGCTTCACTTCCACCAATATAAAATACTTCGTCTGTTTTCAATCCAATTTTAATTAAAAATTTGTACCAATAATAAGATAAGCGAAGCTTCCATTTCTTCATGTGCATTTCCTCCTTCTAAACGATGTTTTTCGTGAGTATAGTATATTAACTAACCTTTTCCTCCACTGATTTTTTCCCTAATAGCATTTTCGGATGAACAATACAATCAAATGCATCCTCAGCAGAGAGAACTTGGTTTGTAAACGAAATCAATCCTTTTTCAACAATAGTTACTTCCTGCTCTTTTTTCAACAGCAAAACATCTGGTTTCACTGCTATAATTAGTTGGTGATCCTTGCCGACTACTTTATATGGAATAATGCGCATCTTACTTTCCCACTCTGGAGCAATTGGCTCACTTCCATAAATAACCTGTTCTGGCTGCTCTGATAAACGAATTAATTCTGCCGGCATATCATTTCCGATATTCTTCAAGGAAACAAACATAACCGGAAGACGAGAGATTGGATCATATACTTGATTTCCGCTATCCACCAATCCCTTTACCGAAAACTCTTTTCCACCAATTTGAAAAATCACATCAATTATTTGCTCATATTGAATCTTTGTAACTTCAATCCCTTCCACATTTCTGCGTGAAAAGTACCAGGCAACAGGAAAGCCAAGAAGGACAAATAGCCAACTAATAGGATCACCAAATCCTTTTACACTTGCAAGAAGGACGGAAGAAGACAGTTGAAAATCAAACTGTATAAAATAATGGGCGCCTATCAATGTTCCTCCAATTAAAAAGGTAGCTAAGTAAAAAATCATCAACGCTTGAAGATAGGTGCGAAATCGCTTATATCCAAAAGCAGTTGCTACCATGATGATCGAAAATAGTAGCTTTGATACAGGATGACTTGTATAGGGACTAAGCGATGTGATGGATAACAAAATAATTAGGGAACCAATGAATCCTCCAAGCAAAATTCTCCAATGAATGATTTTTTTCTTTAAAAGAATTCCAGTTAAATATAGTAATAAACTGTCAAATAGAAAATTTAATAGCCATATTACATCTAGATAAATGGCCAAACATGTAACTCCTCCTCTCCTTCATCGAAGCTTTGTAAATGACTGACCTTATCCTTATTCATCTGCATTATAACTAGAAAGCAATCAAGATCCTCACAGTTCTTGCAAATGAAAAAGGGATCATCGCCAAAGCCACAAAAGAAGTAAATCTTCTCTCTATTAATCTGTTACGAAAAAGTATAACGTACTTGTTCTTGAAATTCTGTCACTTTCTGTAATCAAAAAATCAGAAATTTCCTCTATTTCTAACGGTTTTTGTCACTATATCTCCTAACTGAATATTTTTTAGTTCTAGCGAAATATTATCAGTTTTTTTAATAATTCTAAGCAATATTAAATGGAAAATGAGAAAAAGGGATAATGGATGAATGCAATTAAAAAGGGGATTTTTATAGCTAGCTTAAAAAATCTAGCCTGCAAAATAAAAAACCTCTCCATTATTGTAAAAATAACAGAAAGGTTTTTGCTACAGAAGTAATTATCTTCTGCGGTTTCTATTTCTTAAGAAGGTTGGGATATCTAAAGTATCCTCTGTTTGTTGTACGTTTGTACTTCTCGGTTGTTCTTTTTGAACATTTGGTTCTTCTCTTTTAGGTTCTCTAGTATTAGCTTGATTGCTGTTTTGGCTTGCATTATTGGCATTTGGCTTTAACCCTCCAAATCCAGGTCTGCCTTGCTGTGGTTGAGATAAGTCTTGGTTGAAGCCTGTAGCAATTACAGTAACAACTATTTCATCTTTTAAATTATCATTGATAACAGAACCAAAAATCATATTTACATCTTGATCTGAAGCTGATGCAACAATATCTGCTGCCTCTTGTACTTCATACAAGCTTAAATTCGATCCGCCAGTGATATTCATTAATACCCCTTGTGCTCCGTCAATAGAAGTCTCAAGAAGTGGAGAAGAAATTGCTTTTTTCGCTGCTTCAGCTGCACGATTTTCTCCAGAAGCAACCCCTATACCCATAAGAGCTGAACCTTTGTTTACCATAATAGTTTTTACATCAGCGAAGTCTAAGTTAATTAGACCTGGTGTTGCAATTAAGTCAGAAATACCTTGTACACCTTGACGCAATACATTATCTGCTTCTCTAAACGCTTCAAGCATTGGAGTTGATTTATCTACAATTTCAAGTAAGCGGTCATTTGGAATTACAATTAACGTATCCACTGCGTCTTTTAGTGACGTAATACCACTTGCAGCGTGGGTAGATCTTTTTCTTCCTTCAAAAGTGAATGGTCTTGTTACCACTCCGACTGTTAAAGCACCTAAGTCATGAGCGATTTGAGCGATAACTGGTGCAGCACCTGTACCAGTTCCTCCACCCATTCCAGCCGTTACAAAGACCATATCTGCTCCCTTTAAAGCCTCTTCAATTTGTTCTTTGCTTTCCTCAGCAGCCTTCTTTCCTACTTCAGGATTGGCACCTGCACCAAGGCCTCTCGTCAACTTGCCGCCAATTTGCATTTTTATTTCTGCTTTCGATAAATTTAATGCTTGTGCATCTGTATTCACAGCAATAAACTCTACCCCTTGAACACCATGTTCAATCATTCGGTTAACAGCGTTATTACCACCGCCACCTACTCCTATTACCTTTATTACAGCTAGTGAATCTATATTTGTATCAAATTCCAACATGACAAATCCTCCTAATTCGTCGATATTCAGCAGTATCGAACTGTCCGCATCTCAAGTCTTGGTGATATGGAGTAACATACCATTTAAAAATATACCTAGACTGACCCTAAACGACTCTCAGCCTTCTCGAAGTTCTTTTTATTAAAACATGTCCATCCTATTAAAGCCATTCATTAATCGAAGAAATAACCCATAAATTTCTTAAACTTTGAAGGTTCCTTCTCAACTTGTTTTTTCTCATATGCTGGTTTTTGGGTTGCTTGTTTTTGAACTTTTTCCCTATTTTCAGCAGGAACGGTGACAGGATTATGGATATTTCCACCTTGAAGTTTACTATTTTTATAGGAGAATTTAATTAACCCAACAGCAGTAGTATATTGTGGCTCTCTTACTCCAATATAATCAGGAATAGCAATTCTAACACGGCTTTGGAAAACATCTTGTGCCAATTCTAAAATTCCTTTTGTACTAGCAACCCCACCAGTTAATACGAATCCTCCTGGAAGATCGTATACACTGTGTCTCACTAGTTCGTGACCAACCAGTTCAAAGATTTCTTCTAATCTAGCTTCTATGATATCAGAAATCTCTAATTGATTAAATTGTTGATGCTGATCGCTTCCTATAATAGGAACACTAAATACCTCCTCTTCAGAAGCATGATCATAAAAGGCATATCCATACTTTATCTTGATTTTTTCTGCATCTTCTGTCGTAGTACGAAGACCAATCGATAAATCTTTTGTGATGTGGTCTCCTCCTATAGGAATTACACTAGTTGCTTTAAGAAAACCATTTTCAAATACAGCAATTGTGGTGGAACCACCGCCAATATCTATTAAAGCAACCCCTAAGTTTTTTTCATCTTTTGAAAGTGCGAAGGAGCCTGAAGCAAGTGGCTGCAAGGAAATATCCTGAATTTCAAGTCCGGCTCTTTCCACACATCTTAAGGTGTTATGTAGTATGGTTTTACTCCCTGTTATTATGGTACCTTCCATTTCCAGTCGTACACCTATCATTCCTCTTGGATCGGTAATTTCGTCTAATCCATCAACAATAAATTGCTTAGGAATAATATCAATAATTTCTTTTTCTGGGGGAATGGAGACTACTTGTGCTGCATCCTTTACCCTAATTACATCCTCAATTGTAATTTCGCGATTTTCACTAGAAACTGCAACTACCCCACGTGAAGTTTGCAGATTTACATGATTTCCCGAAACGCCAACAATTACTTGTTTTATTTCCATCCCAACCATTCTTTCGGCTTGCTCTATTGCCTGTCGAATAGAATGAACGGTTTCATCTATATCCACAATTGAACCTTTTTTTAAACCTTCTGATGGAACGATGCCTACACCAATAATATTTAAAGATTCGTTAATCATCTCGCCAATGATAACTTTTATGCTGGATGTACCGATGTCTAGACTTACATAAAGTTCATTGCTGTTCATTCTCGGGCACCTCCTTTTGCATTTTAAATAAAGTGAACAACAAATTATGTCATACAGTAGAAAAATAAAATTTTAACATTTTTATTAAGAAGTAACGTCTTCTATTTTCATCGTTTTTTGATATACATAAGATATAAGATAAATTTCATCTTTAACTATTCTATTGTATACCAGGCAACACCATATTTTCACTAAGTTTTCACTTAGTGTCAATAAGATTTTAGACTTTTTTACTATAAATAGGACTAATTACTTATTCATTAAAGGAATTTCATCATTCACTTTGACATTTCTATTAATATTTAAATTATTCGCCAAAACTAATATATTCCCTTTTTTCTCTGTCAACTTTTTTCAATTTTTTCGGGAGAATTAGTATTTGATTTCTTTAAAATAATACTTCTAATTACAGCAATGTTTTGAAATAGTCTCACACCAAATGCAAAAATCGCCGCTAAGTATAAGTCTACACCAAGATGAACACCTAGAAAAGCTAAACTTGCTGCAAGGACAATATTAAAAAAGAAGCCTGTTACAAACACCTTTTCATCAAAAATATTTTGCAGATGTGCTCGAATCCCACCGAATAAGGTGTCCAATGCTGCTAAAACTGCAATCGATAAATAATTCGCATATTCTTCTGGTACTTTTATATCGGTTAATAGTCCAAAGACAAGCCCAACAATCAACCCAAATATAGGAAGCCACATTATGAATCGCCTCCTTCATTTGTATTTGCAGGCTCCATATTATGGATAGTAACAGCCTTACTGTATGCTGGAATCGTGATTGCCTTCTCTGGCTTTTCTACATTTAATAAAAGATTGGAAACAAAAAATTCATCTGCTGATTTAGAAACCTTCATGTAGTTAAACAATTTTTCTGCAGTACTAGCATCTTTCGCTATTACCTTTATTTCAATCGGCAGCTGATTAAGGGGATTTCCATCCATTTTCAACACATTATTTATTTCACGGATAACAGTTGTATTCACATAGCGATTATCATTGATCGCTATCTCCTCTGCCCCATATAAATTCAACTCATTTACCAATCGCTGTAATAATTCAGATGTCACTTCTCCAGGTTCTTCCCCTAATAGAATTTCTGTATTAACAGATGCAATTTTTAAGATGATTCCATTTCCTGTTACTTCTGTTAAACCAGCTTCCTGCTTTAATTCTTTTAGCGTATCTTTCAATACCTCTGCTTTACTTTCAGAGGTTTCATTTTCATACTCATCTAATTTTGCGTTTATCGATCGAATTTCATTAATAAGCTGCAATTCTAATTTTTTTTCATTTATTAAATCTTCTCTTAGTTCCCATGTATCTCTTGTATCCCGTACTACCGGTTCTTTTATTGTCTGAAATTGTACTGCAATCATAAATCCGACAATAAGCGTTATTCCAGTCATTGTTATAAAATTCTTATTCAAAGCGCATCATACTTTCTACTCATCATACTTACTGTTAATTTACTTTCAAAGGTTCCATTTGAATCGACCGTTTTTTTTCCAGGCTAAATCTAACATTATCATTTACTAACAAATCTTTTACACCACCATTAATATTGATTGCACCTTCTAATACATCGCTATCACCGATTGCCGTAATAACAAATGGTGCAGGGTGTTGGTAACCATCCACTTCAATTACCGGTCCATTACAGAGAATATATGAATTATGTGATAGTCTTTGCCCGTTGATACTAATTGCTTGTGCACCTGAAACATATAGCTCATTAATCACTTTAAACACATGATGTTCATGGACCAAGTAATTATTCACACTATCTTCCTTTGGATTATATTCTCCATCTTCTAAGGTAATTTGCACCCCTTCTCCTTTTACAGCAACTTTTCCTAAATAGATACGATACTTTTGGGCATCTTCTGCTAAGTTAGAATAGGTTTCTGCTTCATTCGAAAGATTCTTCTCTAATTGAACAAGTTTCTTTTGGGATTCCTTTAATTCCTTATAAAGATCGTTATTTTTTTCTTCCTGCTCTATTAATTCGTTCCGCAATTCCAAATCTCTTTCAAATTGGCTCTCACTAATTTCTTGCTTTTCGTCCTTTTTTGTATTTTGATACGAAAAGGAAATCATAAATCCAAGTACGAGAAAAACCAAGGAGAAGATAACATTTCTTCTTCTTTTATTAGTCTTCACTCTTCTTTTCCCCTTCCGAATCGAAAGCTTTGAAATAAGAACCTACTTCTAAATCAATTACTCCCTTTTTGTCTGTATTTAGCTGTGCAATAATGGATGGATAATGCTCCATTTTATCCGAAAAAGAAGCTAAAGAAGCTAATACTTGATTTCCGTCATTCATATAAACGGTAACATGCCACTTATCGGTATCTTTAGGAGTATACCTTATTTCAGAAATCGCATTATACACACTTGCTGGAAGTTTACTTAATTCCTCCCCTATTTTCGTTATGACAGTGTCATTTTCGCTCTTTATATCTTTGATAATAGGAGCATCGTAGGGACTGTTTGTCATCGCTCTATCATGTAGCATATCACCATTTTCTAGAAGCGGAATAAATTCATTCTCCACTTCAAAGTAAGCAATCTTCCTATATTCTTTTACGTCAATTTGAACAGTATTTGGAATAGAGATGGAAACTTTTGCAGACTTCATTCCACCAGCATCTTTCAGTTTTGATGCTAACTGATCTTTTTTGATTGTCCAAATATTTGTTTCGGTTGTAATTCCACTCATTTTCTCTAAGTCTTCATAAGTATATAAATGATTCCCAGTAATTTCGATTTTTTTTACATGACTTAAAGGTGATTGGAAATAGATAACGCAAACGATGATAAGGAAGAATAGAAGGAGAAGGAAAATAAGTCGACGATTCGCCTTTTTTCGTCTCTGTTCTTTTAATTTTGGAATTCGATCTTCTAAAGAAACAACCTTCCCATTTTCCAAAAAATCACCCCGGTATTTTTAAATAAGGAAATAGTAAAAAACCATTCAAAGGTTGTCCACCTTTTTATTCGCAAACCGAAAATTTGCTTTCTAATCAAATTTCCGATTTGCAATTTCCTACTTTTTCTTGTTATCGATAACTTCCTTCATTACATTATATAACCTCATTGCCGCATCAGGAATCCCTAGTTTTTTGGATGCCTCCTTCATACCTTTTAACACATTAGGATTCAGCATAATGGCATCCATTTCTTCCACTAATTTTTGTCCATTCATATCCTTTTCTAGAAGCATTTTTGCTGCTCCATTGCTTGTTAGTGCAGTCGCATTTTTTTCCTGATGATTGTTCGTCACATAGGGACTCGGCACAAGAATACTTGGAATGCCGAGCGAGGTTAGCTCGCTTAGCGTTGTTGCGCCTGCTCTCGCAACAGTCAGGTCAATGCTTGTTAATACTTCTGGCATATTATGAACAAATGGCTTGATAATTACATTTTTAGGATTTCCTACTAACTCTACTTCTTTTTTTACCGCTTCATAATGCACTTCTCCGGTTACATAAAGTACTTGATATGGTTTATCCCCTAATTGGGGTAACGCTGTAATAACAGCATCGTTTATCGGTCTAGCACCTCTGCTTCCACCAACAATAAGAACAGCTGGGGTTTTCAATTGTAAGCCAACCGATAATCTTCCTTTAATGCCATCCTGATTTAACACTTCTGAAGCTCTAGGATTCCCTGTCATCACAACTTTTTCTTCTGGAAAATAAGAATCCGCTTCTTCAAAGCAAGTAGCTACTTTATCAACATATTTGCTTAAAAATTTATTCGTTAATCCTGGAACACTATTTTGTTCATGAATGATGGTTGGTATCCCAAGCTTAGCAGCTGCATAAACAACCGGACCACAAACATATCCGCCTGTTCCTATTACCACATCTGCCTTAAACTCTTTTAATATCGCCTTACTTTTTTGTACACCAGCAATAAATCTCCAAACTGTTTTTAAATTTTCTGGAGACAGTTTCCGTTTAAAGCCTGTAATATGTATTGTTTTAAAGGGAATATTTTCCCTTCTGACTAATTTATTTTCTAGTCCTTGCTCTGTTCCAACATAAAGAAACTCAGCATCTTTCACTTCTTTTTTTATTTCGCGAATCAATGCTAATGCAGGGTATATATGTCCCCCTGTTCCTCCACCACTTACAACTATCTTCATTCTTTCCACCTCAAAATACTTCTCTTCTCTACTTTGAAAAATATGTTATTTTTCTTTTCTTTTTACATTATAGCTTCAATTAATGAAAAACAGAAATAATCTTCTGCTATTTTCTAAGAATTTTTTTACTTTCCGGTCAACCCCCAACTAATAGATACCTTATTGTACTATATTTTAAACACCCTTTATGAATATCTTGAAATTGATAATGAAATGTAACACATTCCCCTTTTCAGCACCATTTTTGTCATGATTGCAAAAAGTTTATCATATGTGCGAAAAAAATAAATTTTTGATATTCTCAGCTTTTTTAATGATGTTTTTCAGGTAAACAAGCTATTTATTAGCTATGGGAAGTATTTATATTAATCCCTTATGGCTTATGTGTGCCCCAAGGGAAGAGAATGGAATTACCTGCAAGTTCTTCCTTTTTAAAAAGGCAATAAAAAGAACCTAGTGATGGGAATAAGCACCCTACACTAGGTTTCAAAATTTTAAATAACGTTTAATACCTTGAAAATCTGCTGACATTTAAAAGAATACCAATCGCGATTAACATGAGGGTTAAAGAAGATCCTCCATAGCTTAGAAATGGAAGGGTAATCCCTGTTACAGGCATTAGTCCTGTTACAACTCCGATGTTAATCATAACTTGAATCGCAACCATAGAAATAATTCCAACCGCTACAAAACTACCAAACAAATCTTGTGCGCCTAGAGCGATTCTTATTCCTCTCCAAAGCAAGAGGGCGAATAATAATAAAATCAGCGAGCCACCAATAAATCCTAATTCTTCTGATAGAATCGCAAAAATGAAGTCTGTTTGTGGCTCCGGCAGGTAGAAAAACTTTTGCCGACTCTCCCCAAGACCTAAACCAAATAATCCACCTGGACCAATTGCATACAAGGACTGAATGATTTGAAACCCGCTTCCTAATGGATCAGACCAAGGATCAAGGAAGGAAGTAATCCTTTTAATCCGGTAAGGAGCACTCGCAACCAATCCTACAAACCCTGCAACACCAATAAGACCTAATATCACAAAGTGACGAATTCTAGCACCAGCAATAAAAATCATGACAATACTTGTACCAACCATAACCGTACCAGTACCTAAATCTGGCTGAAGCATTATCATTCCAAACGCCAGGAATACTAGCCCTAATGAAGGGAGCAAGCCTTTTTTAAATGAAGTAATATGCTTTTGATTTTCTGACAGAAACTTCCCCAGGAAAATAATCATTGCTATTTTCATAAATTCAGAGGGCTGAATAGAAAATGCACCGACTCCAATCCAGCTTTGTGAACCATTCCGAACTAAACCAACGCCAGGAATTAAAACGACTATAAGCAATACAAAACAAACAATAATAATCTGTTTAGCCCAAGAACGCCATATCCAGTAATCAAGATTCATTATAAATAGCATTGCTGCAATTCCGACGCCCGCAAAAAGCATCTGTCTTTTGGCAAAGAAGAAAGAATCACCTAAATTTCGTTCGGCCATTACCGCGCTAGCACTATACACCATGATTAACCCTATTGCCAGTAACGTAAATGTGAGAATCATTAGAATTATATCTGGAGTCGTTTTTTTTGATGGCACCATTAACACCTCGAATTGCAAGATTTGGGCTTGAAGAAAAGAAAAGCGCGTGGTATCCAAATTTCATGTGTTCTCGAAATCGATTCAAAAAAAGAAAGCTCTGTAAATTAACGGTTGAGAAGTAGCAAAAAGTTCAAAAGTCATTTCATTCCCGCATGGCATAAAATAAACTTTCTCCTTTTCTCTACTACCCTTGTTATCATTTACAGAGCTTACTTCAGGTAAGAACGTTTTATCCTGTTAGATCATTGATGTGTTTGTTCATACAAATCAAATTTTTTCTTTCAACGCCTACTTACAGACAAGCCCTTATTTAAGCATATGCACCGCATTAATAAAAATGTCTCCTCTGACCTCAAAAGTTTTGTATTGATCCCAGCTTGCACATGCTGGGGAAAGGAGAATTACATCTCCACTTTCTGATAAGTCATAAGCAACAGGTACTGCTTTGTCCACATTATCGACGCGTTTAATTGTTTTTATTCCTGCAAGTCTACCTGCCTTCTCCACTTTTTCAGCAGTTTGTCCAAAAGTAATCATGGCCTTCACATTTTTAAGCGATGGAATTAGTTCATCAAATTCATTTCCTCGATCCAAGCCACCTGCCAGTAAAATAACTGGCTCATTAAAGGCTGCAAGGGCATTTTGTGTTGCTAAAATATTGGTTGCTTTCGAGTCATTATAAAATTTTCGCCCATGTAATTCTTTAATAAATTGCAGACGATGTTTAACCCCTTTAAATGTACTTAGTACTTCAAAAATACTTTCATTTGACACTCCAGAAAGCTTAGCCGCAGCAACGGACGAAAGGATATTTTCTAAATTTAAGGCACTTAAGTATGTAATATCAGAAAGTTTCATTATTTTTTCCTCATTAAAATAGATGACATTATCTTTCACATATGCACCAAACTCTAATTCCCGTTTTGCAGAAAAAGGAATAATTGTCGCATTACTGTTTTTCGCGATATTCATTACTACCTCTTGCTCCACATTTGCAATTAAATAGTCATTTGCATCCTGATTCTTCGTGATATTCCCTTTTGCCTTTGCATATTCGTCTTTTGTTCCATGATAATCCAAATGCGCCTCATAAATATTCGTAATGATTGCAATATGTGGCTTGAATTTCTCAATACCCATTAATTGAAAAGATGATAATTCGATAACAATTTTATTATCTTCCTCTGCAACTTGAGCCACATTCGAAGCAACTGTACCAATATTTCCGGCAATGAGTGGCTTTTTCTTATCTGCTTCTAACATATCAAATAATAATGTCGTTGTTGTCGTTTTCCCATTTGATCCAGTGATGGCAAAAAACGGAGCTTCAGAAACTCTGTATGCAAGCTCTACCTCTGTAATAACGGGAATATCGCGTTCTATTGCCCCTTTAATCATTGGATTAAAATAAGGAATCCCTGGATTTTTTACAATAAGCTGGAATCCTTCTTCTAATAATTCAATGGGGTGGCTACCGCATATTACTGTTATCCCTTGCTCCAATAATCCTTGCGCCTCCGGATTCTCATCTAAAGGTTTACTATCATTTACTGTTACGAAGGCACCTAAATTATGTAGTAATTGAGCTGCGCTTACTCCACTTTTGGCAAGACCTAATACAAGTATTTTTTTATGATGATAATCGTTAATCTGTTTCATTATAACCACACCTCAATATAAATTCCTAAAGCGGCAAATAATAATCCAACCGTCCAAAATGTGACAACTACTCTCCATTCTGACCATCCAACCAATTCATAATGATGATGCAGTGGACTCATTCGGAAAATTCTTCTTCCTGTTGATTTAAAGGAAATAACTTGAAGAATAACGGAAAGCGTTTCGATAACAAATACTCCACCAATTAGTATCAGTAGAATCTCTAGTTTTGTCAAAATTGCAATGGCAGCAATCGCGCCACCTAGTGCAAGAGAACCTGTATCTCCCATAAATACTTTAGCTGGATGGGCATTAAAAACTAAGAATCCTAATACTGCTCCAACAATCGCTACAGAAAAAATACTAATTTCAAACTGAGATTGGCTCCAAGCAAGAACAGCAAATGCACCAAAAGCAACAGCAGATGTACCGGAAACTAAACCGTCCAAGCCATCTGTTAAATTAACAGCATTTGAAAATCCAACTAACCAGAAAATAATAAACAATGCATAAAACCAGCCTAATTCCAATGGTTTATCAACAAATGGAATCGAAATAGCGGTCGAGAATTCATTTTCACGTAATACAAAGTAAAAAATAAGGGAAATGATAATCTGACCTAGCAGCTTTTGTCGAGATGTCAATCCTAAGTTACGCTTCATCACTACTTTTATAAAGTCATCTAAAAACCCTAATAAACCAAAACCAACTAAAACTAATAATAATAAATATGTCTTAATTGTTGGCTCTGAGAATTTATTAATCATTACTAAAGTTGTTACAACAATAGAAAAGATAATCATTAACCCACCCATTGTTGGTGTTCCCGTTTTTTTCTGATGGGATTTCGGTCCTTCTTCCCTAATGCTTTGTCCGAATTTCAATCTTCGCAAGAAGGGAATAAAAAAGGGAGAAATCAATACGGTTATTAAAAAGCCTAAAAGAATCGTAAAAAAGATTACTTTCTCCTGCATTTTAGTTCCCTCCTTTCATTTGCGTGCTCGTTTTTAATACATGCTCTCTAATTACCGGTATATCATATGATTCCATCATGGAATGCAGACTGTTTTCTTTCAAAAAAATAAATTTTGTTGTACTTTCTTGTGTTTGCAATTGTTTCTCATAAATTTCAATCATTTTTAATATGCCTTCCTTTAAATCTTTTGTATAAAAAATAGGGAAATGATTAGGTGTATAAGATGGGAGATCCACCCCTTCTTCCCAAATCGCTCCTATTGCTCCATTCGCTATTGCAATGCTCAAATCACCAGAATTCTCCTCATAAAAAGGAATAAATAGCCCTTTCGACTGCTTCGTGTCTGCTATAAATGTCACGGTTTGAAAAAGTAAATCTTCCTTCACAAACCCTTTTGCTTTCGGTATTGCCTGAAGGATTACATTATAGGACAGTGTCATTTTTTCTCTCTCCTATCGCTTCTTTTGCAACTAAACGGTCATCAAAATCTAACACATCAGAACCAATAATTTGATATGTTTCATGTCCCTTTCCTGCAATTAAGATAACATCGCCATGCTGTGCTTGATTTACCGTTAAAGTAATAGCCTCTTTTCGATCAGGAATTATCGTATAATTTTGTTCTTCCTCCACTCCTGCTTCCATATCTTTTAATATGGCAATTGGATCTTCACTCCTAGGATTATCAGAAGTAAGAATAGCATAGCTCGCTTCCTGACAAGCAATTTTTGCCATTAAAGGGCGTTTTGTTTTGTCTCTGTCTCCCCCACAGCCTACAATGACATAAACTTTATTCTCGGCAAATTCCTTCACCGTCTGCAGGGCATTTTGTAAACTATCAGGTGTATGGGAATAATCAACAATCACTGAAAAGTCTTGCCCAGCATTCACCGTTTCAAATCTTCCTGCAACTCCTTCTACCTTTTCTAACGCTTTAATTGTTACTTCTAATGGAATATTGCTTGCAATCGCTGCACCAATGCTTGCTAACGAATTATACACATTGAATTTGCCAACCATTTTCAGTTGGACAGTTTGCGTTCCAAGCGGAGTATGTAAATCAAACGATGTACCAGCAGCTGTTATTTTTATATTTTTCGCCATAATATCCGCATCTTTATCAATTCCATATGTAAGTATATGAGCAGCTGTAATGGTTTCATACTCGTTCGCTGCTGCATCATCTTTATTTAGGATAGCAAACTTCGGCTTTTCCCCTTGAAAGGCATTTCCTAATCTTGTAAACAACAGCCCTTTTGCTTTTTTATATTCCTCCATCGTACCATGATAATCTAAATGATCCTGACTTAGATTTGTAAATACAGCAATATCATAATCACAGCCAAATACTCTGCCTTCTACAAGGGCATGTGAAGATACTTCCATTACAGCTGTATCCACTTTTTGTTCCACCATTTGATGGAACACCTTCTGAAGTGTCACGGCTTCTGGAGTAGTATTTTTTGTTTCTTGAATTTCCTCACCGATTTTTGTATACATGGTACCGATGATTCCTGTTTTTTTATGCGCCTCTTTTAAAATAGCATCTATTAAATGGCTCGTTGTCGTCTTTCCATTTGTTCCTGTTATCCCAATAAGCTTGAGCTTTTGTGTTGGATTTTGATAAAACACATCTGCAAGCACACTACTAGCCCTTTTGGTATCTTTTACTACGATAACTGGAATAGGCAAGGACAGTTTTCTTTCAGCAATGACAGCGACTGCGCCAGATTCATATGCATTCTGGGCAAAATCATGTCCATCGACTGTATATCCATTTATACAAATAAAAAGACTGCCTTCTGTTACTTTGCGATTATCATTCTCTATTGATTTTATTTCCACATCTTCTCCAACATAAGGAGTGTATGGCTGTAAACTCTCAATAAGTTTTTTTAATTGCATCGCTTTTTGATTCCTCTTTTCTCTAGCTCTATATGTACTCTAAATCACTCATAAATATTAATTATATACTAAATAATGAAGCAACCATATAGATTATACAATTTTCTTAGCGTATTTTATTTTACATGATTAAATAAAAATTATCTATGTTGTACCTTATTGTTGGAGAATTTATATTAGAAGAATAATTTTTTAATGGAGGGTATTTTTATATTTAATTTGCTCTCCCCTTTTCCTTTTAGAAAAAGCGCATAAGGGGGTCTACTTTCATTCCTGTCTGATAAAAAGAGAAGCGGCACGAAAGATACCGGCCGCATTCTATCCAATTAATTAAATTGAAGCAATATGGTTGATCCATCCTTTACTTTTGTACCTGGTTCTGGAGATTGTTTAATAACGGTATCCCCACTACCACTTGAATCAATTTTAAGATTAATAAACAATTCACTAATGTCTTTTTTCGTATAACCAACTAAATCCGGCACTTCGATTAATGGATTTTCCGGATATTTATATATTTTATCAATCTGGTCTTCACGAGGTTCTACGCCAAGGGCTCTTAAACTATCTCCCATAATCGCCCCAACGATTGGCGCTGCAACAGCACTACCAAATTGCACCGTTCCTTTTGGATTATCTACTGCAACATAGACGACTAATTCTGGGTCATCAGCAGGTGCAAAGCCGATAAAGGAAAGGATATAGTTATTTTCTAAATATTTTCCTCCTGATGCTTTTTGGGCAGTTCCTGTTTTCCCGCCAACTCGATATCCTTCCACAAAAGCTTTACCTCCAGAACCTTTTGCAACAACGTTTTCTAATGCTCTTCTCACTTCTTTTGACGTTTCCTCTGAAATAACCTTTCTTTTTGCAACAGGCTCTTTCTCCATAATGACGTCCCCTGTAGCTGGATCAATTAACTCCTTTGCTACATATGGAGTATACAAAGTTCCGCCATTAATTGCTGCTGATAACGCTGTTACTTGCTGAATTGGCGTTACAGCAACCCCTTGCCCAAACGCTGTAGTTGCTTGCTCAACTGGCCCTACCCTATCCATGTTAAACAAGATTCCTTTTGACTCTCCTTGTAAATCAATGCCCGTTTTCTGTCCGAATCCAAAATCGCGAATATATTGAAAAAGTGTATCTTTTCCAAGACGTTCCCCTAATTCCACAAAGCCAGGGTTACAGGAATTTTGAACGACTTCTAAGAATGTTTGCGAACCGTGACCACCTCGCTTCCAGCATTTCAACTTCGCTCCACCAACTTCTGCGTAGCCTTTATCATAAAAAGTATCCTTGTCTAAATCTACTTTTCCTTCTTCAAGTGCAGCTGCCAGTGTAATAATCTTGAATGTGGATCCTGGTTCATACGAACTCCAAATAGGTAAATTTCGATTATAGACAGTAGAATCTACGTTTTGGAAGTCTGCAGGGTCAAATCCAGGGCGACTAGACATCGCCAATACCTCTCCGGTTTTCGGATTCATCGCAAGTGCAATAATCGATTCAGGAGAATACGTTTGCTCAGCAATATCCAATTCCCTTTCTACAATCGTTTGGATCCTTGTATCAATTGTAAGCACTAAATCATTTCCATTGACTGGTGCCTCATAAGCATCCGCCATATCATTCATTCTTTGTCCTTTTGCATCAGAGTAATATTGAACAGATCCTTTTTTTCCCTTTAACTCATCATCATATTCTAGTTCCAAACCAATTAGCCCCTGATTATCAATACCCGCAAACCCCAACACATGGGATAAGTAATTTCCGAACGGGTATGATCGCTTGGAATCCTCTCCAATATAGACACCATCTATATCAAGCGCTCGAACTTTTTTCGCTTTTTCATGCGTAATTTTCCTTCCTTCTTTTAAACGAACACTCATCTCCTTTTGAATAATCTGCTTATAGACAGATTCCTTATCCGCTTCCAATACTGCCGCAAGCTTATCCGCTGTGCCCGCTGGATCTTTAATTTGGCGTGGTACTATATAAACCGTTGGCGCACTGACATTTGTTGCAAGCGCTATTCCATTGCGATCCAAAATTTCTCCCCGCTGTGGCTCAAAAGCAATTTGTCGACTCCATAAATTTTTCGCTTTCGTTGTAAGCTCGTCCCCCAGAAAAAATTGAACATACGCTAATCTTGCATCAATAATAAGAAAAATTATTATCCCAGCAACTAATGCTATCAATAATCGTTTCCGAACGGTTACGTTTGAAACCCGCATACAGATGGAACCCCCTTTATACTAGCTCGATTAAAATATATGCTTGTACGAAAAGGAATAGAACGTAGAGTATTTGTTGGGGGATAGGGGTGTTGAGTGGGGTGGAGATGTTTTAGGATATCTTGACTTAATTAGGGGTTTGCTTTTTTTGATGAACGCTGGTTTCTTTTGCGCTTTTAGGAATTTTGGTTTTCATTTCATTGATGAACGCCACTTTCTCTATGCTTCTATCGATTTTTGGTACTCATCCCCCTAATGAACGCCACTTTCTCTTGCGCTTCTGTCCATTTTGGTTTTCATCCCGATAATGAACGCCACTTCTCACATCTTCTTTGAATAACGGTTTTCACACCTTTTATAAAGAATCCTTCACTCATAATACGCCCATTGATGCACTCCAATAAGTGTATATTGCTTATCTAATATTCTCTTAATTCTTCGCATCTCTCCTAAAATCAGGCACCATTCATGCATTTCTTTTGTCGTTATCTTTCTTTCTGGAAAAAGCAGCTTAAACTCTTCTACACTTCGTAAAACCGCTTCCTCCAAGCTTTCTGTATATCCACATGCATCACATTTTATGATCGATCGTTCTGTTGAAACGGTCAATGAGTTACATTTATCACAAAGGATTCCTTTCTTAAGTTCATCAAAATTATAACTTGGAAGTCTTCGGTAAGGTGATTCATCCATATGGAGAGCAATCAGCTTTTCCGCTAAGTCAATATGCTGTTTTTTTACTTTTGTTATATTTTTTTCTAATGATTTAATGTAACGATTTAATGGAGTAGGGTAAAGACAAGGCAAATAAAGAGGAGCTTGATGTAAGGTGAATTCGGGGTTTACAAATACAACATGAGGTATAATTGGAATGGAGTAGCCAAGCTGATGAATTAGTTGTCTTAAGGAAGACTCTGTTCGTTTTAATTGAGTAATAGGATTATTCATTTCCATTTTATTATAACGCTTATAGAATCGATCCTTTTCATAGTAAAAATCTCCCTCATAGTTCTTAATTTCATATAGATGAAGTGCTTCTCCTTCGATCAGTATAGTATCAACTTGAAATGTTGTTTGGTTCGATTGCAGTAATAAATCATTTAATATAACATAATCTTCCGTGAATTTTCCGAGTAATGTATCAAATTTTCGCTCTCCTTCCCAGCCTTTTATTTGATTAGTGTATTTCCGCTTCCTTTCCTCTGATAATTCCATCCCGCTATTCAATGATTTTAACATAGCTAATTCTGGCGGTTTCTGTCTCTGCTTGTACAAATTTTATCCCTCCTGTTATTCTTTAGAGTGTAAAAACAACTCTTGTTTTTTAGTATACTATACCTTTTCCTACTCTACTAAAAAAAGCCCCACCACATCCCAAAAAATGTAGTGAAGCTTCCTCTCTTATTCCGGTTCCTTTAACTTAACCGTTAACGTATCATTTTCTTTTACCTTTGAACCTGCCTTTATGCTTTGGGAAGATACGTACCCGCTTCCTGAGCTTTCCAGCTTTAATTTATTTAGGTCTGCTACTTTTAAAACATCTCGTAAAGACCAGCCCTTCATATTAGGGACTGTTTCATTACCATTTGTTTTTAAGATTACCTTTTCCCCTTTTAGATAGGTTTCGCCTTTATCAGGAAGCTGTCCTTCAACTGTTTTACCTTCTCCGATAATAATAGCATTTAGGCCTTTATCTTTCAGGACTTTCTTTGCTTCTTCTGCAGTCATTCCACTTAAATTTGGAATTTCAATCGGATCAGAAACTTTTTCTTCCGTTGGAACAATATCCATATATTGAAGACTACTCTTCATAACAGAAGTAAAAATTTCTGCAACAGGCTCAGAACCCACTTCTGTATCTTTAAGTTCTGGCTGCTGTACAGCTACATACATAATCAATTCTGGATCATCTTTCGGAGCCATTCCTAAAAAGGAAAAAATATAATTTTCCTTGCCAGTTAGATAACCGCCACCGCTTTTTGGAATTTGTGCCGTTCCAGTTTTACCAGCAACAGAATATCCATCAATATCGAATTTTTTGTATCCTGTTCCCTTAGGACTAGTTATTACCGTTTCAAGAATATCACGCACCTCTTTTGCCGTTTCAGCAGAAATAGGAGTTCCCGTCACTTCTGTCTTGCCTTTTTTAATAATCTCGCCTGTATTTGGATCTTTGATTTGCTCGATTACGTACGGCCTCACCATTTTCCCATCGTTAGCAACAGCAGTGGCTGCTTGAATTTGTTGAATCGGTGTTAATGCTGTTCCTTGCCCAAAAGCCGTCGTGATTTTTTCAATTGGCCAGTTAAAAACAATGGAACTATTCGCTTCTCTTGGTAAATCAATACCTGTCGGCTGATCTAAACCAAATTTCGTCAAATATTCCCTAAACGTATCAAACCCTATTTTTTCTTTAGCAAGTTTTGCGAAGGCTACATTGGAAGATCGTTGAACCCCTTCCAAATAAGAAATAGGGCCCCAACCAACACCACCATTATGATCGCCAATTCCCTCATATCTACCTGACTTGTATTCTTCATTAGGTTTAAATACTCCTTCTTCCACAGCAGCTGCCAAAGTAAATATTTTCATTGTAGAACCTGGTTCATAATTGGTTTCAATTGCTTCATTATGCCAAGAATCTGTAATTCCATCCCTTGTTTCAGGATCAAAAGATGGTCTTTGACTCATCGCTAAAATTTCTCCTGTTTTCGGATTAGCTACAATTGCAATCATTTTCGCAGGATTATATTGATCATCCACTTTATTCATTGTATCTTCTAAAAAGGATTGAATTTTCTTATCAAGGGTCAAATAAACATCATCCCCATTTTTTGCAGGCTCAATTTTGTCCTTACTGTTTGGTAAAATATATCCCCAAATATCTTTGCTATACTCCATGCTGCCATCCGTACCTGTTAACAAATTGTTTAGACTTTCTTCAATGCCAAGCCTACCGGTTTCTTTGCCATCTGATTCTTCTAAATAGCCAATTACATGGGAAGCAAAAATCCCATTCGGATAAAATCGTTTTTTGCCTTCAACGATTTGTATGCCAGGGAGGTTCAAATCTTCAATTTTCTTTTTGGTTTCATAGGAGAGGTCTTTACCAGCATTCCCAAATTCCACTTGCTTGGCGTCCTCTTTTGTTAAAATTCTATAAATCTCTGATTCTTCTAAATCAATATATTTAGCTAGCTCTCTAGCCGTCTTTTCTGGATCATCCACATGAACCTTTTTGTCTAAATTCTTACTTAATGAGGCGTCTGTTACAGCCACTAGCTTATAGGAAACAGCATCTTCTGCAATCACTTCGCCATTACGGTCTAAAATACTGCCTCTTGATGCTCCTAACACACGAGATGTATTATGTTTTTTTTCTGCTTGAGCAGCTAGCTCAACTCCTGATACTTCTCCTGTTGCCTGAATATAAACAAAACGAATAACTAAAACAAAAAAGAGCAGACAAAATAAAATAAATAGGATGGCTGCTCCAAAATTAATATTAGGCTGCTTTCGAATCATTGCTTAATGCACAACCTTTACATTATCTTTACTAAAATCAAGTCCTAATTTACTAGCTACTTCGCGTAAACGCTCAAAGCTGCTTAATTCCTTTACTTGTGTGTCTAATTCCTTATTGGACTTTTCAATAGAATTAATGGAGCTTTGTGTCACTTGAATTTCTTTATTCACTTGATAAATTTCACTTTGATTGCTGACAATTTTCACACCGCCAAAACAAATAATCGCTATAAAGGCAATTCCTAAAACTTTCTCTCCAGGAGATAATAATGATTTTGTTTGTTTAATGACCTTTTTAACCGACTGTTTTTCCTCTTGATGCTGATACTGATCCTGTTGAATTTTTCTAGCTAAATTACTCATTTAATTACCTCCTGCATACATGGATTATTGTTTTTCAGCAACACGTAATTTTGCTGATCTCGCTCTGTTATTAAATTCCAATTCTTCCTCTGATGGAGTAATTGGCTTTCTCGTAATTAATTTCAATTCTGGTTTAAATTCATCTGGAATAATTGGAAGTCCTGGCGGCAATGGCGGCAGGTCGCTCGCTTTTTTTAATGTCGACTTACAGATTCTGTCTTCAAGGGAATGAAAAGTGATAACACTAATTCTTCCGCCTGGATTTAATAACTTCATTGCTTGCTCTAATGATGATTCAAATACACCTAGTTCATCATTAACCGCAATCCGTATTGCTTGGAATACTCTTTTTGCAGGATGTCCACCTTTTCTTCTTGCAGGTGCTGGAATTGCCTCTTTTATTAATTCAACCAGCTCTCCTGTCGTTTCGATTGGCTTACTTTCTCTTGCTGCCTCAATTTTTCTTGCAATTTGCTTAGAGAATTTCTCCTCGCCATAACGAAAGAATATTTTAACTAACGATTCATACGACCATGAATTAACCACATCATATGCAGTAACATCTGCTTCATTATCCATGCGCATATCAAGTGGCGCATCATGATGATAGCTGAACCCACGCTCAGGAGTATCCAATTGAGGAGAAGAAACACCTAGATCATATAGAACGCCATCAACATGGGTAATTCCTAAATGATGAATCTCTTCTTCCAAATAGCGAAAATTACTTTTGACAATTGTTAACCTGTCCTTGTAAGGAGCTAATTTCTCTTCTGCATTTTTTATAGCTACTTCATCTTGATCGAACGCTATTAATCTTCCACTCCCTGATAATCTCGAAAGAATTAACTCGCTATGCCCAGCTCCACCTAATGTACAATCTACATAGATTCCATCCGGCTTAATGTTAAGGGCATCGACCGCTTCATTGAGTAAAACTGTTGTATGATTAAACATGAATCCACACCTGTCTATAAATTTTCTTGTAAGTAATAATTAGTATGTACATGATGATAAAAATTAAATATCGAATCCAATCATATTCTCTGCAATTTCTCCAAAAGAATCCTCTGATTCTGAAAAATAATTTCCCCACTCTTGTTTGTCCCATATTTCAATACGATTAGAAACACCTAAAATAACACATTCCTTCTCTAACTGTGCATATTGAAACAGGGGCGTTGCAATATTTATGCGTCCTTGTTTGTCAATTTCGCATTCTGTTGCTCCGGAAAAGAAAAAACGGGTAAATGCTCTAGCATCTTTTTTCGTTAATGGTAATTGCTTGAGCTTTTCTTCTATAATCTCCCATTCGCTAAGGGGGTAACCAAAAAGGCATCGATCGAGGCCACGGGTTAGGATAAAGGTTTCACCTAAGTTATCTCTGAATTTAGCAGGCACAATAATACGTCCTTTTGCATCGACATTATGATGATATTCCCCCATAAACATACCCTTGTCCCCCACTTTCTAACCTCAATGTACCACAATCCCCCACTTTCCTCCACTATTAAATTTAATTCTAGCTATTTTGTTTATTTCCTGCAACAAAATTAATAATTTTGAAAAGACCGACAAAGCTTATTTCTACTGTTAAGAGTACATAAAAAGCTTGGCTAGAAAAAATTCTAACCAAGCTTTTTTGTATTTATCTACATTTTATTATTCTTAATCCATGGAGGCTTTATAGAAAAGGATCATTTACTTCCATAATGCTTCCTCTTCATTAGATAATTCCATTAGAAAAGGAAGTAGAACCATTACGATGATAAAGTAAGCAAGATAAATTCCAATTATTTGGTATGCTGAAATATTAAATAAACGGAGGAAAATAAGAAAGAGAGATAAAAAGGATACAACAACAGTTTTCTTCCGTGCTTTTTTAGAATAATACTGTTTTTGGCCACATTGAGGACAGTCTATAGCGGGATTTAAAGTAAACATCTTTTTAATGGTTTGTTTCCAGCTCCAATCTTTGCCGCATTTTTGACAAGTTGGCATTTAATTATCACTCCTTTTTCATTCATTTTCATCATAATAAAAATAGTATACCAATCCTTCTACTATTTGGCATACTATTTTCTCTTGTTTATTTAGGCTGTTTTCGTAAAGTTTGTTGCGATTACTCGCAGCCGGAATACACTTCGCTTTCCGTGTGGCGAAGCTTAAGCCTCCTCAGCTTCGCCTCCGGGGTCTCAGACTGTCTCGCTAATCCCACAGGAGTCTTCGTGTATTCCGGCTGCTAATTGTTTCCAACTAATTCTTTTTCCTATTGAAAAAACAACAATCCTTTAGAAAACAGCCTTTATATAAAAGGAAAAACTGCATTATAATTTAATTACTTTATGGGTTCCATCAAAATCCATCGGTAATTTCATGACATCTTCAAGAAAATCAAGACCATACTTGTTTAAGAAATAAGTAATGTTCCAGACTCTCTCTTGAGGAGAACCTTCTGGTTTTAAATTTTGCTCAATGCGGCTAAACTTATTTACAATGACTTCATGCTTTAATTTAACCGAATCATTCACTTTATTCTGTAGAAACTCGATTTGACTCCTTAAAAAGTCTTCATTTTTCTCCATAAGTGGGAGTAAACCTTTATACTCGGATGTCATTTCCTGTTCAAGCAAATCGTATTTGGTTTCAATAACACCTTTTAACTCATTCAGTAATTGAGCTATCTTTTCATTTGAAACAGACTGTAAAAATTGCTCACACTTTTCTGATGTTCCATTTATCAGAATATCCTTCATCGATAATTCTAATTCTGTGATATCAGCTTCTACACTTCTCTCTAATAAAGTAATATTTAGACGAGGTACGATAGGTGGCATTTTGATCCCTAAATGCTCAAACGCTCCTTTAAGTTCCGCCCAATAAGCTATCTCTCCTGGTCCGCCTATAAACGCTAGTGTTGGAAAGAGAAGATCTTGTGTTATTGGCCTGGTAACGACATTATTGCTTAGCTTCTGAGGAAATTCACTTGCCATTTCCCTTAATTCCTCGAATGTAAAAGATACGGTTTTATCTTTTCCGATAAAACGTCCTTCTGCTTTATCGTATTGCAATAATATTCTTTCTTGCTCCCCCTCATCATAATAAAACAAGTTAGCTGGATTTTCCGCCATTTCAATAACAAGAGAATAACCGCTATCCTGCACTAGTTTTTGCTGTTCTGAAACGGCATCCGCCAACTTGTGAAATTCATTGATTTGCTTTAGAAAAATTTCTTTCTCTAGCTTACGAATTTCTTTATCACCAGAATCAACCAAAAGTAGGCCGTAATCTTTAAATAAACTCATTGTCATATAGCTAAAAAAGTCAACAATTGTCTTGGATTCGTGAACAGCTGACTGTAAAAGCTGCAATAACGGCTTAGAATGCTCTGTTTCCCCATACGATTCCACCACTGTTTCCAGCCAGTCTATACAGACCTGTTTTTCTAGTGCTATATCGGAAGCCATTCTTTTATCCAATACTCTTTGCGGAAATACAACCTTTTTCATTTTTTCCTTATCAGGTGTATAAATATGATTAATTTCCAAGTAATCATGATCCTCTCCCGCTACCCAGAAAACAGGTACAACTGGAATGCCCAATTCTTTTTCTTTCTGTTGAGCTAAAAGAATAATGCTGATAACCTTATGAATGGAATATAACGGACCTGTTAAGACACCTGCCTGTTGCCCACCAATCACAACGACACTATTTTCCTGTCTCAATTTAGCAATTGATTGCCTCACTTTTTCACTTTGAGGAAAATTTTCCATATACACTTCAATATAGTTAGCAAGATCATTTCTCATAAAAGATCTTGTTTCCAACTCTTTCAATCTTTCCTCATAGCAACCGTTGTCAAGATAAGAATAATGAAAAAATTCCTTTGTGCTATTTTTTTGTTCTAAATAATCTGTTACAAACTTATTTGCCACAGGCAAAGAGAGATTTATCATCTCCATCTATGTACTTCCTTTCTCCAATTCGAGTTTTCCCTTTTATGTATTTTTCCCTTTATAATAAAGACTCTTTCATTAGTGGGAGCCCTGCCACAAGTTTTCCCTAGGCTACTTACTCTCTAAAAACATCTATTCATCCCTTTTATTTCGTTACATAGAAAAGTATAGCATCCCTTTTAAATAAAAGAAAAAAAGTTGCTTATGCACTTTTTTCTAGCTGGTATTTTTGCTAATTACAACTTGCTTCTAGCATCTACTAGTTAATTGCCCCCTATACATTTCAAGAAGGTCTTTGCTTAGAGGTTTTTGGAGATTCTCCAATGCTACACTATCTATAACTTTAAACCGTTCCCATTGCCTTTAGGATAGAAAGTACAAGGCCATAAATGACTAACACAACATACAAGGTGAAAAAGCATAGAAATGTTACACGCCAAATTCCTTTAAACACTTTTTTATACTCAATTTCCTCTTTCCATTTCCAATGAATAATAACAAATAACATTCCAATCAACAAAATAAAAATCACGATATATAATAATAGAGATGTATTCCAAATAGACCGAATAAGAAAATGCACGGAAAGGATAAAAAAGAAGGTGCTAATATCTAGTGCTAGATGTACTGAAAACCGCTGTTTTTTTGTCAACGACTTGCTTATGACAAATACAATAAACAACGTAAAGATTGGAAATACAACGAGAAAACTAATGAGCTGTGAAGTTAAATTAAGCATTTAAACACTCCTCTCTTCCTCGTTCTTTTCCTTTAATCATTAAATAAACAGTTGCAGCAATAGGCGAAGAGATTTTTTTCCTTTTCGCTTTTTCTACTATGTATCCTAAAATAGCGTCTATTTCTGTTGGTCTCCCAGCCTCTATATCCTTTAGCATGGAAGATTTATTCAAAGCAGTATTACGAATAACCTCTATACAATAATCTCGATAAAGTATTCTATTTTCTTTCGTTATCGATAAAATTTCCAACACTTCTTCTAAAAATAAACTCATTACTTGATAATAATAAGCATTTTGCAATAATTGGCCATTTTTGACCTGCAATATACTTGTTAAACTATTTACAACGCTATTTACCACTAATTTTTTTTGCATCATTGTCACATAATCGGGTTCATTGATGAATGGAAAAGCTTGATTATTTTCTGTTGTTAGGGAGAGTAAAATCTCTGCCACCTTTCCTTTGACACAAGCTAGTTTAATAGCTCCTATCCCCGTGTGAACAACTGTTTGCTCATCTTCCTTCATTGCACCGTGCTCTACTATGCCAATCATTAAATTGGGAATATTAGATTCCAAAATCGTCTCTATGTGACTCATTCCGTTTTGTAGAAAGCACATTGCTTTTATGCGACTCCCAAGTATCTCCATTTTTTCATAAATTGGTGCTAATTGATATTGCTTTACTGTTACAATTGTAAGGTCTTCTGCCCCATCCCACTCTGCAAAATAACGAACTTCCACCGTGCGAGACTGCTTATCCTCATTCACTTTATAATAAATACCTTTGTTCTTAATCAACTCATATTGCTTTGGGGACCGAACGTATAAAGTTACATCATGCTTTTCCTTTAACTGGTATGCACATAATAAGCCAATTGCACCAGCTCCTATAATTCCAATTTTCATCCGAAGCTCCTTTACCGTTTCAATTATTGTTAGTTCTATCTTAACATTTTCTGAAAAGTTTGTTAGTACGAAAAGCATAGGAAAAGGAATAAATTTATCAAAAAAACTTTTGATTTTTTTATATAGAGAATAGAATAAGGTGAGAAATGGTTAGAATAATAAATTGTAGAAGAGGAATAGAACGGTGAGATGTGATTAATTCTGTTTTTGCTAAAACCAGAAAATTTCAAAATATAGTTAAAGCAGGAGTCGAGCGAATACCTTTCGGAAACTATAGGCTCCCTCCTGCGTAAAACCAATTTATTTCTTGCTTATTTGAATTTTAAAAACTTTGGAGTAATTATACTTTGGGTAATTTATCTTCATCTTTAAACACGACCATTTGTCTTGCTTTTTCCATTAGCTCCACTAATGCCTTATAGGCACCTTCCATGGAGTCTAATTCACTTTGTAACTCTTCATTTTCTTTCTTCAATATAGTCAGTTTTTCTTCTAGTTCCTTCGTTTTCACTTTTACGGTGGATGAATCTATATTTTCTTGCTCCCACTTACTCGCTTTATCATATAAGTCTTTTAAATACAAAAGCATCTCATCAAATTGGTTTTGAACTGGGATGGGAGAAGCGGAAGGGCTGACGATCACTTCGTCTGTAGAATATTCCTCTGTTCCAGTTGACTTTTTTAATTGCTTTCTTTGTTTCTTGGCAAGCTCAATACCTGATTTATATTGTTTGCGTACATATGAATTCCACCGAAACCCACATGCTGCACTTGTTCTTGATAATAGCTTTCCCACTTCTTCAAACGCTTGAAGTTGTGTACCGCCTTCTCTAATATGACGAAGAACGATTTCTGCTAGCAGAATATCTTCATCCTTTGACCAAGCATCTTGTCTTGTTGTTGTCATCAGTAAACCCTCCTAGTGTTTTTTATTCATACATATGCATCTACTAGAAAAGATAGACTGATTATTCCTCATTGAAAAAAGAAAATTGACAGAATGCTTTTTAGGAATAGATAAACCTTTATAAAATCTGCACACACTTTAAAGATAGCGGATCACTGAAATAATTCGTTCTCTGAAATCACTTTAATGCCATTTCTTCTTAACATAGCTGTGGTAACACCCACCCCGTCCTTTTTTGTTCCATCAAAACAGCCTGTGTAAATAAAACTACTTCCACAAGAAGGACTATTTTCTTTTAAGACTACCATTTCTGCGTTCAAACTTTTAATAAATTCTAATGTTTTATAAGCTCCATCCATATACATTTGGGTAACATTATTTCCTGTACGATCCTGTACAACCGCTTTACCATCGAGAACATCATAACCATCCCCACCAATTATCTCTGCAGGTTCTCTTGGTGTAGAGAATCCATCCATTAACTCTGGACAAACCGTTCTTACCTTATTATCAGTTGAAAGCTTTTCTATCGTATCATCTAAACAATCGGTTCCATTATACCGAACTTTCAATCCTGCTAAACAAGAACTAACGACAATCATATGTCCTCTCCTTATCTTAGTAGTATTTACTCCTATTATTGTACAGGTATATTGTCTTTTTCTATTTATTCTACTCTCTCTATTTTAACGCATCTGTTTTTATAAAAGTAGCCATATATGGAAAAAAGCACAAGAACCTAAGTTCTTGTGCTTTTAATCAAACAAAAAAGATATTAGTTGCTTACAACTTCTTTCCCTTTGTATGTTCCGCAAGCGCTGCATACACGGTGAGCAAGTTTCATTTCACCACAGTTAGGGCATTCTACCATACCAGGCACTTGTAATTTAAAATGTGTACGACGTTTTCTCTTTGCAGTTTTAGATGTTCTTCTAAAAGGTACAGCCATTCGTCCCACCTCCTTAAAGAGTATTAAGAAAGTAATGAGAAAAGATAATTCCAATCTCACGTTTTTCTTTTGCATAATTAAGTATGAGTTTAATTACTCATTTTCAAAAAACTTAGCAAGCCCAGCAAGACGAGGATCTACTTTCTTTTCCTGTAAATCTTGCTCTTGGATAACTTCCCAATCATTACCTGATTGAGGAGCACCTTCTTCTTTAGTATCTTCACAGAAGACTTGCATCGGTACCTCAAGTAAAAGTATTTCAGCAATAATTGGCTTTAAGTCAATTACATCCCCTTTTACTTGATGAACTTCCTCTTCGTCTGTTTCATATTCTGAAACTTTTAATAGGAAGGTTTCTGTTGTTTCAACATTAATTGGATAATCCACGTCTACTAAAGTACGAGAGCAAGGTAGCACGAGAGACCCTTTTATATTTAAATGAAAAGTCACTTTCGTTGAATCAATATCTGTACGTCCTGTTATATGAATAGGAGATACTCTTCTTATGGTTGGATCTGTTTCTTTGATCTCATCCAAATTTATTGTTTCATCAATTGGCAATCCCTTACTTCGAAATTTTTGTAACTGGCTTAACGTCCATTTCATATATATCACCCCAAGGCAACAAAGGTAATTATAGCTTTCATATAATTATTTGTCAATATTTTTTCTTTACAGTAAATAATAAGCAATAAGTGAGTTAATCCCTTATTATTCGATTTCTTTTTTATTCTACCCATATTCAACAGAATTGCAACCAAAAGTTCAATAGAAAGATTCTTTTTCTTCTATATTTACTTTTTATTTATGCACCAAAATGGAACCCCTTTTTCAAACTAACAAAATTTCGTTTCCACCTAAAAGTACCTAAATGAGATTGTATTAGTAATCCTACCCTTTTCTTCTCCCAAAAAACAAATGAATGTTAGTAGTTTATAAACACCCTTCTCCCATAAAAAATAATAAAATGGTTGTTATTCCCTCATGTTTCTCTTTTACAACCAATATTTTTAGGATAAACTTTTACTAGTAAAAACATTGGAGCTAATGTTTTAAATGAATAATAATTAGGGAGAGTGTAATGAAAGCTGTTGGTATTGTTGTAGAATATAATCCATTTCATAATGGACATTTGTATCATATCCAAAAGGCAAAGGAACAAACAGATGCAGATATCGTAGTTGCTGTAATGAGTGGTCCATTTTTACAGCGAGGGGAGCCTGCCCTTGTATCAAAATGGTGCCGTGCGAAAATGGCACTGGAAAATGGAGTTGATCTCATAGTCGAGCTTCCCTACTCTTTTGCTACACAGCATGCAGCTGTGTTTGCTAAAGGTGCTGTAGATATTCTCCAAGGATTAGAATGTGATTATTTATGCTTTGGAAGTGAGTCTGGGGATATAAACGAGTTCTCTCATACTTTCATCCAGTTACAAAGAAAACAGGACGAAGAAGATTTACTCGTGAAAAAATTTTTAAAAAATGGGTCGAGCTATCCAAAAGCCAAATCATTAGCAATGCAAGAATTAACATGTAGGGAAAACGATAGGGGACTAAATCTTAGTTTGCCTAATAATATATTGGGCTATGAATACTACAAAGCCGTACATACTAATCATTATCCTATGGAGGTTTGCACAGTTGCCCGAATGAATGCAGACTACCATGATAAAATATTTACATCTGACTCGATAGCAAGTGCAACAAGTATCAGGCAAGCACTATTAAAGGAAGAAGGTTCCTTAAAAACAATTGAGCCCTACCTCCCGCTTGCAAGTCTTAATCTACTTCGAAAGTATAAAGAAACCTATTTATCTTACCACACTTGGGAGAATTACTGGAGTTACTTAAAATTCCGGCTATTGCAAACAACCGCAAAAGAGCTGGCCACTATTTACGAAATGGAGGAAGGGTTAGAATATCGGTTCCTTAAATATGTGAAAGAAGCTTCATCTTTTCAAGCGTATATCCGCTTACTAAAAACAAAGAGATATACTTGGACAAGACTGCAAAGAATCTGTGTACATATTTTAACAAATACAAAAAAAGAAGAAATGGCTGTCCATTCACAGCCTTCCTATATTCGTTTACTAGGTACAACTGCAAATGGTCGGTACTATTTAAAAGAAAAGAAGAAGCAGTTCGCACTGGACATTATTAGTAAACTTTCTTCTTTTGATAAAGATAAAATCGCACTGGACATTCGCGCCTCCCAAATTTACGCTCTAGGCGCACAAGCAACAGCTCAAGAGCAGTTACTAAATATGGAATACTTACAGCATCCCATTATAAAGTAACCTCCTGTTGCTTCAATTAGGGATTTGTATTTTCCGAAAAAAAACCGGGTGTTTTTGCCAATGCGCGCGGTTTTTTCCTATTTATTTCTTCTCATTTGTTCTTCTTTTCTTGATTTCCTTTTTAATTACATCGATATACTTTCTTGTTTCTGTTTCTCCTATTGCGATTATTTTCTCTAAATCAGTAAATGCTTTACTATTAAACATTTCTACTGGCGGTTTAATCATCACATCACTTGCAACTTCTCGCGATTCCACTAATTCCATCTGCATAATATCCAATGAACGCATAATTACATCATAAATATTTGAAATCTCAGCATTTACATTTACCTTTGCTACATCTACCGCAATAATGATATCCGCTCCCATCTCTTTTAAAACCGAAACAGGGACACGGTCAATTACTCCTCCATCAACAAGTAAACGCCCATCCATTTTCTCTGGAACAAATATGCCAGGAATAGATATACTTGCACGCACTGCATTAGCAATTGATCCTTTCCTAAAAACGACCTTTTCCCCTGTTAATAAGTCAGCAGCAACAACAGCAACAGGAATATCCAATTCCTCTAATTTTTTTCCGTAGGTGAATAAATGGATTAATTCCTTTACTCTATTCCCAGCAATAAAGCCCATTTTGGGGACAGTAAAATCTAAATAGTATTTCCGCTTAAAAAACTTCGATAATGTATATAGTCGCTGTATATCAGATCCTGCTCCATATAAGCAGCCCACAATTGCTCCTATGCTGCTACCGGCAATATAATCTATTGGAATATTCTCTTCTCTTAATACTTTGATTACCCCAATATGTGCAAATCCTCTCGCTCCACCTGAGCCTAGCGCTAACCCTATTTTTGGGCGTTCCATATCGTCTCACCTATTCTCTCTAAATTCAATCTACCTTAATCTTATGGTCTTTTTTTTCAGGTTATGAGTATATTGATTGGTAGAGGGATATTCTTTAGGCTAATTGTGTACAAGTATTGCTTCTACACGTTAAGGTTTTAAACCAGCCTTCCTTACATAGATGAGAATAAAAACCTACTATTATTATTTGAAGGGGGAGCAATATAATTTGTTACGCTCAAAATTTAAGACAGTCGCACTTGCATTATCCGCGTCTCTATTAGCTCTTGCCCTGATTTCTTTTCCTGGGGTAGCAGTTGACGCGTCAAAAAATGGACTGAATACTTGGTGGACGATTGTTTTTCCTTCACTTCTTCCTTTCCTTATCTTATCTGAAATTTTAATAGGTTTTGGTGTCGTTCGTTTTATTGGTGTTTTATTAGAGCCCATTATGCGACCGCTCTTTAAAGTTCCAGGAGTAGGCGGATTCGTTTGGGCCATGGGGATGGTATCCGGCTTTCCAACTGGAGCAAAATTAACAGCACGAATGCGTGAGGAAAAACAATTAACTAGAACGGAAGCGGAAAGGCTTGTTTCTTTCTCTAACGCTTCTAATCCAATGTTTATCATCGGCGCTGTTTCTGCCTCTTTTTTTCATAGTCCTAAACTTGGTCTCCTGCTTGCTTTCTCACATTACTTAGCCAATTTTACCGTTGGACTATTTATGAGATTTCACGGAAAAGATACAGAAAAGACAACAAAAGAGCCAAAAGAAAAAGCCTCCTTAAAAAGGGCGCTGCGAGAACTGCATCATACTCGTCTAAAAGACAAGCGCCCACTTGGAAAACTAATGGGAGATGCGGTAACCTCCTCGATTCAATCTTTATTAATGGTTGGTGGCTTTATCATTCTCTTTTCCGTTATTAATCGTTTATTATTTCACTTACATATTACTTCCTTTTTTGCAAAATTATTAGAATCTTTATTCCAGCTGTTTACTTTTTCAGGTGACTTAACGATACCCTTTATCGCCGGCATATTTGAAATTACATTAGGAAGTAAATTAACGAGTGATGTGGAAACATCTACCCTTATGCACCAAGCCATTTTAACGAGCTGTATCCTTGGATTTAGCGGATTAAGTGTACAAGCGCAAGTAGCAAGTATTCTCGCTCAGACAGATATTCGCTTTAAGCCTTTTTTCTTAGCGAGAATTATGCAAGCAATCTTTTCTGGCATCTACACTTTTATCGCATGGGACTTCTTTTACAAGACATTCTTGTCAAAAGATACACCAACAATTGCAATCCCAGGGATAAATAGGGAAGAAGTCTTCTTTCAGCAAATATTTGAAAATATAAGTACATGGGGGCCAATTGTAACAATTATTTCCTTAACAATCTATTGTTTTATTTTAGTAAAAAGATTAAGACCAAGAGGAGAATTATAAGACAATCTGGAGGAAAACTTCAAGACTCACATCGTTCACTGGGTGCCTAGAGATAAATTCAAACAAAAACTTCCTTAATTATAAATAAGACATCTTGCCACTATTTTGGCAAGATGTCCTTTTTTTGCTTGCTATAAAAAGAATTCCACTTTTTGAAAAACTTATTTTCCATCATAATGAAATTTTGCTCTTAATGCATCATTCACAATCTTAGGAACAAGCTCTGAAATGTCACCATCATATTTGCTTACTTCTTTCACTATGCTAGAGCTTAGGAAAGAGTATTGGTTATTTGTCATGATAAAAAATGTCTCGATATCGTCTGATAGTACACGGTTCATCGACGTAATCTGCATTTCATATTCAAAGTCTGATACTGCTCGTAATCCTCTAATAATTGCATTTGCATTTACGCTTTTTGCATAATCAATTAGAAGCCCTTCATAAGATGATACAGAGATATTCTGAATATCCTTCGTTACCTCTCTTATTAGCTCCAATCTTTCATCCACCGAAAAAAAAGGTTTTTTGGCAGAATTATTTAATACACATATGTATACATGATCGAATACTTTAGCAGCCCTTTTAATTATATCAATATGACCATAAGTAATCGGATCAAAACTACCTGGGCAAACTGCTACACTAGCCATCTTTTTAGTCCTCCGTACCATTTTGTAAGGAATAAATAGAAACTCCAATTATTCCATATTTTTCATGTCTCACTTGTTGAAGTCTATTTACTGCCACAGGTAAAGAAATATCCGAACCATGCTCACATACAATGACTCCTTCATCCTTTAACAGACCTGCTTCATCAATAAATGTTAACATATTTTCTAATTGTTGCTTTTTATATGGCGGGTCTAGGAAAATATAATCAAAGCTTTTTTCTCTTTTTTGCAATGCTTTTAAAGCACGATTCGCATCATTGCGAAATATTTCGGCTTGGCTGTCCAATTTACATGTAGAAAGATTTTCTTTAATCGTATGTATTGCTTTTCCTTCTTTATCTACAAAAATAACAAGATCTAACCCTCTACTTAAAGCTTCAATGCCAAGTCCGCCGCTTCCAGCAAATAAATCAAGGCCTTCTCCTCCTTGAAAGTAAGGACCTATCATATTAAAAATAGCCTCTTTCACTTTATCTGTAGTTGGTCTAGTCGAGTTACCAGGAACAGCCTTTAATGGAATCCCCTTATTCTTACCGGAGACAACTCTCATTTCAATCACCACAACCCTATTTTACTTAAAGTTATTTTACCTTCCCTATCCTACCATAAACCTATTAGAGAGCCAACATTTTAACGATTTATTCCTTTTATCTGTCAATTTTTATTCGTAAAAAGATAATCAAATCGGAATATTATTACCATTGCATCCTCTTTATATGGTATAGATTAAACCTAATAAATTTTGTTACCTCTAAAAAATAATTTGTTTTTATGTATAAGTGGTCACCGTATGGGGATAATGTAAGTAACAGCATCTATTCGAGGATGTTGTTGCCAACCGCGGAGAAGACTTACGTTTCCCCATAAGTTCTTCCTCCGGTTTCTCCTCTCCCTTTACCTTCTGTTCTTATGAATAATAAGAACGTAGAAGGACCCTGCAGGCATATGCTTGCAGGCTTTTTTTGTCTTTTTCATAGAAAAAACAGTATTCAATGAAGGGCATGGCGGATTCCACCTTTCCTTTACATAAAATACTGCTTTTGTTTTTCTTCAACTACTTATAAGGGATTGTCCTTAGAATGAACATTCCAATAAAGAACAATTTTCTTAAATCCCCATTTTATAATCATATTCTTTCGCTTTATCTGGTCGCGAATTTTCAAATTCCACTTTTAAAAATGGCTTATAGGAAGGCTCTACCTTTTTAACGAAAGAATGAGCATTAATTTTTTCCATTATGCCATCCACATCACTTTGATTCGTGTAGAGCACAACATATTTTAATCTTTTGGAAATAAAATGAACATTTCCATATCTTCTTAACATTTTTGCTTGCTTTAGTGAAAATAGCCAAACAATGATTCCCTGTCGTTGCCCTAGCATAATTTAACCCCTTTAAAATACCATTATTTATCATAATAGCATAGGCAACCAAAATAGAAAAGTCGGAATCTGCTTTTACGAACGCTAGTAAGCCATAAGAAACGTCAAAATAAAAAAGCAATGATCCTAGATTTGATCATTGCCTCTTCGTATATTATGCAGAACAACTACAGCTTCCACCACTTCCACAACCACCGGCGCAACCAGAAAGTTCATCAAAAAATGGATTTCCTGTTGGTACTTTAATAAAAGTAGAAACAGAACGTCCGATAATAACACTGACATCATCTAGAAGCTTTTGCAAACCATTCTCCGCTACTTTAAATGCTGCCACATTATCATCTACATCCATATCGCGTTTTAGCTGTCTAATTTCCATCATGACTTTTTTATATTCAGGATGGTATTTTCCAAAACGCTGAACCTCTTCATAAAGCTCTTTCATTTGGTTAAAAGAATGAATTTTTTGCTGTGTTTCCTTATTTGATTGTAAATTGGCCAAACAAATACGGTATTGTTCTGCAACATCTGAGTTTAATATCATTTCTGCAATGTCTTCTGCTTCCTCTTGAATAAGAAGTATTTCAGTTGTCGCAAGCACGTATTCGCTCACCTCCAATTCTTATTCTACATGAAAGACAGAAGAAAGAAAAGGCTTGTGACTTCCTTTTTCTTCCCTACTCTTTAATCATTACTTGAAATGACTTTTTAAACTTTGTTGTTTTGCTGGCAACATCCATAACAGATAAGTTCATTGTATGTTTTCCTGTTTTTAATCCTTCAATCACAAATGCAGCAGAAGAATATTCCTTCTTCTCCCCATTTATCTCCAAAACGATTTTTCCTAATTTCCCATTGCTATCTTCTCTAAAAGAATAGTCTCTCACTTTACATTCCACAAATACTTTATTTCCTTTAACAATATGACGCACATCAAATTCCTCTTTTGCTGTAGGGGAGAAAGAGGCTTGTACATCTGCAGCCGTAGGTATGGCAGAATAAGTTGCAGCTTCTTTATTTGTCTTTACTTCTGGATCTGGAACATCATCACCACATCCGGTTAAAAGGAGAAAAGCAGGAATACAAATCATTCGGATTTTTTTCAAAGTAAACACTCCTGGTAATTTTTAATGAATTTTCATTTCGGTTAGTATTACCATTCATGCTTTTTTTACTCTAAATAATGTTTATCTTAAAAAGTTATGATTCGGCATTCATTGCTTGAAACATACTAACCATCATGGATGCCATTTGAACACCATTTGAAAATTTTTGTACGTGATCTGGAATGGTTTTCTTATAATAATGAAGAGATGCTATCTCAAAGGTTTCCAACTGATTTGGATTTCTGCTTAATTGTCTATACCATTGCGGCTGTTCTCTTATAAATTGTTGTAATTCTGGATTCTGCGCAATATATTCTTTAATGCTTTGTCTCATATCCATCCTCCTACTTAATCTTTTCTAAAAGAAAACGGCCCAGAAGGTTTTTGTTCTTTTGGCGCAGATGATCCACTAGAACCACTATTAGGAGCAAATTGTGAAATGACACCTTGAATCGTTCCTAAAGCTTGATTTAAGTTTGCTAAGTATCCCTGTATTTGATTTTGATCCATCTTTTTTAGTGTATCAACAATATTAGACATCCAGACAGTTCGATTTGCTTCTGTCTCTTCTTCCTTTTTGCTAGAAGATTCAGAAGCACCTTCTCGTAATCCGTCCCATCTTGCATCATCAGAACCTAATAAATACCAATCTTCATATAATTCTTGTAATGTCACCTTGCCACTTCTCGCTTCTTTTAATATTTTGGGATTTGCTTTCACAAATGCTTTAAATTCTTCTACAGAAGGATGAAGTTCTTTATTAGCCATCATTATTTCACCTCTAATTTGATACATCTGCCTATATTACTTTATGATGCACTTTAGAAAACGTGCAAATCCTCTGTGTCATCCTGTAAATTTTATTGCTATAAACCCGTGGCCTATTTTATTTATTTTTCCTATTGAAAAAGCAATAATCTTTTAGAAAAACCAAACCAAAAAAGCTGACAACCAATCAAATGATTGTGGTTGTCAGCTTCTTTCATACTATTATTTCACCATTTTTCAATAAAATTCTGTGTATAGTATTTATCAAATACGCCTACTCCAAGATGAGTAAATTTCTCATTCAATAAACACTCTCGATGTCCTTTGCTATTTAACCAGCCTTCGATTACTGCAGGGGCATCCGCATAGCCTGCTGCAATATTCTCTCCAGCAACTTGATAAAATACGTCTCCTGCCTTTAAACGGTCCTCTAGATCTCCATACTTCTCTGATGTATGGGAGAAATCCTCGGTTTCAAACATATCTTTACTATGGCCTAATGCGACTTCAGCAGTAGGTTGATCCCATTCTACTTTATTTAATTTAAATCTTTCTCTTAACACATTTGTCATATCTAATATTTGTTTTTCATTGCCTTCTTGAATTTCTTCACTATATTCCACATTATTATCTGTTTCTAATAGTTCTCCTCGATAAACTAATTCATAAGGCCTTAAATGAAGTAATGTTCGTGCATCCATGTAACGAACACTTGATAAAGTTCCATTAAATTTATCAAAGTATAGCTGTGCATAATAATCACCTATCTGAATTAATGGACGGTTATTTATTTCATCCTCCGATAATTCGAATCGGTAAGAAGAATTTTCATAATTAAAGCTAATATTTGTTTCAATTGGTGTCATCGTATATATATCCCCAACTTCTTGTCCGATTTTATAAGGATTAATATTCACAGCACTACCAATTGCATAGACAGTCACCACTTTGTCATTTAGAATTCCCACCTGAAAATACTCAGATACATTCTTATTATAAATCCACCAATCGTATTCATAGGCTGACGGATCGATTCTAGTTGGTTCACCATATTTCTCTTTTAGTTCATTGACACTTTTACCAATCAAGCTCCCTAATCCTTCTTTAGGAACTGGTAGAATTTGCGAATTCTCTGCTGCTTCATTGAGATTATCCTCCACTTTTGTAGGGTTATCTCCATTTTCAACTAGTACGTCTGGCTGTTCCTTATCATCTGTTATATTAAAATAGAATCCAATTGCTGATAATACTGCAATAATTACGACAGTTCTTAATAAGATTTTCAGAGGATTCCCCCCTCTCTAGCATTGTTTCTATCAATATATGTTGACTTCTTACTAAATAGTATAACTTAATTTAAATAATTTTAATAGAATAAGTAGTTTTTCCATTTTTAGTCCACAAAATAATAAAAAAACTGAAAACAGAGTCCTTTTATTCCAAGGAATTTGTCTTCAGTCTGAATGCTTCTATTCTCTCGAAGCATTTATTAAAATCCTAATATTGCCTTTATAACAGACGTTGTTTCTCCACCATGATAGAAAACATAGAGAAGTAAATAGACGGCTGTTCCTGTAATAGCGGTAATAAACCAGATAATGCTTGTCATTGGACCTAATTTACGATGTTTCGCATATTGTTTTTTATAGCCTGTATACAACATAATAATTCCTAACACCGCCCCGATTGTAGCTAGTGTAATATGAAATATTAAGAAGATTGTATAATAAATCTTAATATCATCTGGTCCCCCAAAAGAAGTATTGCCAATAAAAACCGTTCTTGATGCATAGATAACAAAAAAGATTACGGCAAAAACAGCTGCAAAAAGCATTACCATCTGATGTTCTTTTCTTTTTCTTTTCTTGATTAACCCCCAGCCAATAGCTACAAAAATGCCACTCAAAACGATAAATGTAGTACTTATTGTCGGCAAAATCGGTAATGTAAATTCCATTAAACTACCCACTCCATATAGTATTTACCTCTTTGTTTAACTAACTCCCCAAATTCCCTTATTTCTATTAAAACAAGTCATTATTCTCGAAACTCGTTTTTCCCCTAAAAAAGCGATTTTTCTTTAGAATAATGTAAATACCACCATTGATACAAATAGTATTGTTAAATATTGAATGGAATAGATGAACATTGCTGTAGCCCATTTATATTCATCTTGCTTTTTACTTGCTCGAATTCCTGTAATAACCCAGCCAATATTTAGTAACGTTGCTAAAACTAAAAATGGGATACCAATTTGATATAACAAAAATGGTAGTGGAAATAATGCAACAATCCATATATACGTATGTTTCTTTGTTACTTCAAATCCTTTTACAACAGGTAACATCGGAATTCCTGCTGCTCGATACTCTTCTACTCTTCTAATCGCTAAAGAATAAAAATGCGGTGGCTGCCAAACAAACATAATTAAAAATAGGCTCCAAGCAATAACATCAAGTCCAGGATCAATTGCGGCCCATCCAATTAGTGGAGGCACTGCTCCTGAAAAACTCCCGATAACAGTATTTGATACCAATCTCCGCTTAGACCACATTGTATAAATCACAACATAGCTAAATGCTCCAACTAAAGCAATAACTGTAGCAGTGATAGTTGTTAGCAATAAAAACAAAGTACCTATTAAAAGAAATCCAAAACCTAGGACTGCAACATTTGAAGGCTTTGCTTTTCCTGTTACAGTCGGTCTTGCCTTTGTTCTTTCCATTAATGGATCAATATCACGATCAATAAAATTATTTAACACACACGACCCAGCAATAATTAGTCCTGAGCCAATCAAAGTATATAAAATGATATCAATGTGCTCTAAAAACTTTGCATCTGTAAAGACAATTGCAAGCCAGATACCTGTAAATACCGTAATTAAGTTTGAATTCACAATTCCTATTTTAATTAATGCAAGAAAGTCCTTCCAGGCACTTGTTTCGGCTTGCTTATCCGTCAATTTGGCATTTGAATATGCACGAAAATTAGCCATTGATTATGTCTCCCCCTTCTATTACATAGTAAAGAAAATACTATTTAAATAACCGTTCATTTCCATTTGTGTCATTATTCACATTTAACAACATAGTAATGTTAAAAAAGACTCTTTTGCTATTAAAACATATTTTCACAGAGATTTCTCTCTTTTTTTTGAAAAAACTTCAGTTTTCACATTATTGGAAAATTTGTCCATTTTAGATAAACACTTCGAAAGCGTTTTAGGAATAAAAGACACTCTTTTTATTATAGCTTTTTTTTACAAGGAAGCAAATTAATTAACCTTTTAAATATCAATGTTCAGATTTTAAAATATAAAAAAGATAGCACCAACTATCTGTGCTATCTTTTATGAATCTATTAATTAGGCATTTTTCGTAAAGTTTGTTACTAGGAAGCCCTTTGCTATAAAGGTCTGTTTGTTCGAACAAATGGGGAAGTAGGTTGATTCGCCTGTGGAATATCAGCAACATCTTCAACTTTTGGTTTATAAACCCTCTCATATTTTACAAACATCGAAACATTCACTAAAATCCCCATTCCAATAGATAATTGTAAAAGGGACGATCCACCATAACTTACAAAAGGTACTGGCACACCGGTTAATGGGATTAATCCAGAAATCCCGGCAATATTAATAAACGCTTGAATCCCAACCATACTCGAAATCCCTATCGCTAGTAAGCTTCCAAAAGGATCTTTGCACTTTAATCCCGTATAAATGCCCCGTAAAACAATATAGCCAAGACCTAATACTACAAAGCCTACACCAAAGATACCTAGTTCCTCCGCTATTACAGCCATAATAAAATCGGTGTGACCATCTGTTAAATAGCCAAGCTTTTGTACTCCTTGTCCCAAGCCAACTCCTTTAAGACCACCAGAGCCAATCGCAATAAGTGAATTACTCATATGATAACCAGAATCTTGCACAACATCTTCGCCAAAAGGGGAATCCATAAACACAAATATTCTCGCCATTTGCTTTTCCGTAAACACACTTTTACCAGCCAGCTGCATACAAAGTAGCAATAGGAGTATAAATCCTAATCCAATAAGCATCAGCTTCGATAAATTCTTCCAATTCATTCCTGAACAGAGAATAATTGTTGCACCAATCATCAGAATAATAACCGCTGTCCCAAAATCTGGTTGAACCATAACTAAAGCACAAACAATAACTAAATAGGCTAGTGGTGGGACAACACCCCTATTGAATTCATTAATATAAGACTGCTTTTTTGAATAGATAGCCGATAAATAAATGATTACAGATAGTTTAACAAACTCTGCCGGCTGAAGACTTGAGGTTCCAATTTTATACCAACTTTGCGCATTTCCGTAAACACTACCAAACAAAAATATTCCACCTAAGAAAAAAATAGACCCAAACACCATTGGTACTAATATTCTATTGCTTAGTAGGGCCTTGTATGGAAAAAGTGCGACAACAATGAATGCAGCACCCGCTACTATAATATTCATAATCTGCTTCTTATAATAAAAATCACTACTATCATGTCCATAATATTGGACTGCTGAAACCATGCTCGCACTATAAATCATAATTAAGCCAAATAAAATTAACAGCACCATCGCTATAATAATTGTGTAATCATACGATTTTAATATCTTCTTTATCATTCAACCGCATCCCTTATTCATTCTCCTCATTTAGAGTATTCGTTGTCTCTTATCTATTTCCTGCTGAAAAGGATAAAACTTCTATTCATTCTCTTAAAATATCGGGCGTAAACTTATATATATTTTTAACTAATCCTATTTCGTATGTACTTCCCTTATTTTAGAATAATACACCTAACCACTAAAAAAACTCAAACAATGAATGCTTTTGTTTGAGTTTACTTTTTATTTTCTTATAGAAGCTTCATGCAAATTCGATAATTCTTTTTCCAACTCATCTAAAATCTTCTTGCCAACATGCTCTTCTACTAATCCTAATCGAATAGCAAAATCTATCTCTTTAGACAATCCATACATTTGCGTATCCAATACCTCTTCATATAGAGGACATTGAGGCATTGTTAAATTATCCATCTGAACTTTAATTAGTTTTAATATCTTCTCAGCATCAGCTTTCAATAGCTCATTTGCTTTTTCTTTATGATTAATAATCATTTCAGAAGTCAATCCTATCCCCCCGTTTCCGAGCGATTATCCTATCTATAAAGTTTAAACTCAACCTAGGAAAATTGCAAGAACAATCCCCCTTAAAAAATCTAAAATTTCGTTTCTAACCTTCTAAATGACAGAAAGACAAGAAGAAGCTATACTTAAATTAATATTGTTTTTAGACTGCTAATTATAAATCAATCATGTCCTCATTAATTAGCAGAATTTTAATACAATCAACGAATAAAGAATAAGGAGGAGAATTTAATGAATACTATTATTCAAGTTACCGGATTAGTAAATTTTCCGATAACCATTGATCCGACTGTATGGATATTTGATGATCGTAAACAAACCGCTGAGTCAGTATTCGCGCCAGTCGAAGTAAAGGATGAATTAGAAGCATATACAAAAGAAGCATCCAAGCACTGGGATCAAGAGATTACAGAAGGTGCTAAAGTGCCAGAGCAATCCACAAAAACTTATAAAAAAGTAGAAATGCTAACTGGTACCTTTTATATGCCTTTAGCTCCTTTTATAAAAAATACTGAACCAAAGGAAGTAGCAAAAAATCTGTTAATCACAACAGATGAAGAAGAATATACTATTCCACTAGAAGAAATCGATTCGATTTTCTTATTATTTTGCGTAAAAGGAAAACCGCTTACAGAAGATGGTCCTGTATATATTTTTGATAATACAAAAGCCAAGAAACAAACGCCTATCAAAAATGTCAAAGCATTTAAAATTACATAATAGAGCATCCATCCACATTTACGCCATCTAGCAATTGCTAGATGGCGTAAAAAAGCTAAAGTTTATAATAAATCTGCAGCTAACTGTGCTAGAGACGATCTCTCTCCTTTGACTAATTTTACATGTCCAGCTATTGGCTGGTCTTTAAAACGTTCTACCACATAGCTTAATCCATTATTAAAAGCATCTAAATAAGGATGGTCGATTTGTTCTGGGTCTCCCATTAAAACAATTTTACTTCCTTCTCCTACCCTTGTTAAAATCGTTTTCACTTCATGCTTTGTTAAGTTTTGTGCTTCATCAATAATAATAAATTGATCAGGGATACTTCTTCCTCTAATATACGTTAATGCCTCTACTTCTATTGAGCCCATTCCTGCAAGAATTGCTTCTAATTCACCAGGTTTCTTTGTATTAAACAAATACTCGAGATTATCGAAAATCGGCTGCATCCATGGCCTTAATTTCTCTTCCTTCTCTCCAGGAAGAAAGCCTAGATCCTTCCCCATTGGTACAATAGGTCTTGCAACTAATAATTTTTTATAATCGCCAAAATCTTCTGTTTGCATCAATCCTGATGCTAATGCCAATAAAGTTTTTCCTGTTCCTGCTTTCCCTATTAGCGTAACTAACGGCATGTCTTTCTTTAATAACATTTCAATTGCCATTGTTTGCTGCACATTTCTTGGGCGAATTCCCCAAATATGCTCATGATCAAACACTAGCTTTTTCACATATTTTCTTGATGAATCAACAATTGCTAACGCAGATGACGAAGACCCTAATACATCCTTTAAGATGAGAAACTGATTAGGATAATAACTTCCATTGCCAATTTCCGTGACAGGAAGCTGTCCAATCTCATAAAAGCGATTTAATACATCAATCGTTACTTGTACATCCATAAAACCGGTATACAAATCTTCATTTTCAACAACTCGGTCACTTAAGAAGTCCTCACTCATAAGCCCAATTGCATCTGCTTTAACACGGACTAGTGTATCTTTACTTACTAAAATAACGGTTCGTCCATTTTCTTTTTTGCTTTCTTCTATTGATAAATTTTTTGCAACTGCTAATATTCGGTTATCATTCGTTTTTTCCACAAATATTTCTTGAAGCTCATGAAAAGATCGGTGATTTAGTTCAATTCTTATAGTTCCGCCATTTTCCAAAGGAATCTTATCATGCAACTTTCCTGCTTCTCTTAAATTATCGATCAATCTAGATATTTGTCTTGCGTTCCTTCCGATTTCATCCATGTACCGTTTTTTGCTGTCTACCTCTTCTAATGCTACTGCTGGAATTACTACATCATTGTCACTAAAAGAAAAAATGGAATATGGATCCTGTAACAAGACATTTGTATCCAATACGTAAATTTTACTCAAACCGATGCCCCCTGCTCTAAAACGTCATATATTGCTGCACTATCCGTGTAACGGAAAGAACCTTGGTAAAATATATGTTTTATCGCATAAAGATAGAAGATATTTCTCACAATAAAGAGAGAGGAAGTATAAAAAAACATAAAAATGCTCATTTCCACCAACAAATCAGGTGAAAATGCACACTTTTAGAAGTTATTCTTCAATATTAAAGGAGGTAATTTTTATGAAAAAAGGATATTTGTTCATTGCAATCCTTTTTCTGCTTGCTGGATGTAATAACAATAATGTAGAAAATAGCCAACAATCAGAGAATAGAGATGATACCCCTCATGTTACAAATGTAAAAAATTCTACTATCGAGGAAGTTGACCGTAAAACAGGACAGGATATTGCCAAAAGACTCGTTTCCCTTGCAACAAGTATCGAAAATGTCAATGATGCAACAGCAGTAGTCATCGGTAAATATGCCCTTGTAGGTGTGGATATTAACGCTGACTTAGATCGTTCAGAAGTCGGTTCCATCAAATATTCTGTTGCAGAAAGCTTAAAGAACGATCCTGATGGGGCAAATGCTGTCATTATTGCTGATCCTGATATGAATGCAAGACTAAAAGAAATTGGCGAAGATATACAAAATGGGAAGCCAATCCAAGGTATCTTTAATGAATTGGCCGATATTAGCGGAAGACTAATCCCTGAAGTACCTGCTGATATGATTAAAAATGAGCCAGATGGGGATATGAAAAAGCCGAATGAAAAATTGAATGAAGAAGAAGAAAAAGAACTGAAAAATGACCAAGATGAGCAATCGAATAATCGTATAAGAGATTAAAATTCGATTTTCTATACGATTTTATATATAATGTGCCTATAATCTATTTTTTTCGATCTTATAGGATTAGAGGTGCAGCTGTTGAAAGTAAAATGTGTAATATGTGATAAAATTGAAGATATAGACGAAAATTCCTTTCAGGCAAAACGACTACGAAATCGGCCGATTCATACGTATATGTGTAAAGAATGTGAAGAACGAATTGCGGAAAATACAAAGAAACGAATAGATTCTGGCAACTTTGTTCTTTATCAAAACAAAACGCAAGAAGATGATTGGTAAGTAGACAAGCAGTATCAATAAAAAGAAGATCTTTTAGCTAAGGTCTTCTTTTTTTTACATACTTCTTTTTTAACTGCTTCGTTATTTAGAGGTTATTTGTTGGAAACACGAATTTATGCTTCTATTTTTATTACGTTTGGTTTTAGATCATGGTAGCTAGTATGAGATATTCTCTGTTACCTTTCACTTTGGATTTTCTTGCTCAATGGAAAAAAGTGGGGGTTATGAACACCACTTTTCTCTTTCAACTTGCGAAATCTGGTTTTCATCTCCAATAAAAACACTATTTTTCCACCTTACTCACTCTAAATGACAATTTCCAGCGAAATCCCTACCTCCGCCCTACTCTAAACACAAAAAAGAAGCCATCAACAGATGACTCCTTTTCTTTTATTTATTCAGCAGATTTTTTCTTCTTGCCAGCTCTTTCACGTTCTGCTTTATTTAAGATTTTTTTACGTAAACGAATGGATTCTGGAGTTACTTCACAATACTCATCTTCATTTAAGTATTCTAAAGATTCTTCAAGTGTCATAATTCTTGGTTTTTTCATTGTTGCTGTTTGGTCTTTGTTTGCTGAACGGATGTTTGTTGCTTGTTTTACTTTTGTGATATTAACAGTAATGTCATTTTCACGTGTATGCTCACCAACAATCATCCCTTCATAAATTTCAGTCCCAGCTTCTACAAAGATAATTCCGCGGTCTTCTACTTGCATAATCCCATAAGTAGATGATTTTCCAGATTCCATACTTACTAATACACCTTGACGACGTCCACCAACTTGGCCTGATGCCATTGGTTGATAGCTATCGAATGTATGGTTGATGATACCATATCCGCGTGTTAATGTTAAGAATTCAGTTGTATAACCAATTAGTCCACGAGCAGGTACGTTAAAGATTAAACGAACTTGTCCGTTACCATTATTAATCATATCTAACATTTCACCTTTACGAGCACCAATTGACTCCATTACAGAACCTGTATGCTCTTCAGGAACATCAATTTGTACACGCTCGATTGGCTCACAACGAACACCATCGATTGTTCTAACAATAACTTCTGGTTTTGAAACTTGAAGCTCATAACCTTCACGACGCATATTTTCAATTAAGATAGATAAATGAAGCTCTCCACGTCCTGATACAGTCCATGCATCTGGAGAATCTGTATTTTCAACACGTAAACTTACGTCTGTTTCTAATTGAGCGCGTAATCTTTCTTCAATTTTTCTTGAAGTTAAATATTTACCTTCTTTACCTGCAAATGGAGAGTTATTAACTAAGAAAGTCATTTGAAGAGTTGGCTCATCGATACGTAAAACTGGAAGTGCATCTTGATGTTCAAAAGGACATACAGTTTCACCAACGTTAATATCTTCCATTCCTGATACTGCGATTAAATCTCCAGCGTATGCTTCTTCGATTTCTTGACGTTTCAATCCGAAGAAACCAAAGATTTTTGTTACACGGAATTGTTTAACAGTTCCATCTAATTTCATTAAAGCTACTTGTTGACCAACTTTCATCGTACCGCGGAATACACGACCGATACCAATTCTTCCAACATAGTCGTTGTAGTCTAAAAGAGCTACTTGGAATTGTAAAGGCTCTTCGCGATTATCAACTGGTGCAGGAATATGCTCTACAATTGAATCATATAATGATTGCATGTTTTCATCTTGTTTTTCAGGGTTTGTGCTGGCTGTACCATTAATAGCTGATGCATAGATAACAGGGAATTCTAATTGTTCTTCTGTTGCATCTAATTCAATAAATAAGTCAAGAACTTCATCAATTACTTCAGCAGGACGAGCAAAGTCACGGTCAATTTTGTTAACAACTACAATTGGAGTTAAGTTTTGCTCTAATGCTTTTTTCAATACGAAACGTGTTTGAGGCATACAACCTTCATATGCATCAACAACAAGTAGAACACCGTCAACCATTTTCATGATACGTTCTACTTCTCCACCAAAATCAGCATGTCCTGGTGTATCTAGGATATTAATACGTTTATCTTTATATTGAATAGCAGTATTTTTCGCTAATATTGTTATTCCACGTTCTCTTTCTAAATCATTGGAATCCATTGCACGTTCTTCCACATGCTCGTTTGTACGGAATGTGCCGGATTGTTTTAGCAGCTGGTCAACCAACGTTGTTTTACCGTGGTCAACGTGAGCAATAATAGCAATGTTACGAATATCTTCTCTAATTTTCAAAAATTTCACTCCTACCTAAATATGTCTATCTTGATTTAATTTATTTTTTTAATAATATTATAACTGAGTCATTATATCACATAATTCCGAAGAAACCTAAAAGCTTTTATAAAAAACACTGAATGAAAACGCTATTTTCGAAAAATATTTTTTAAACTAACCTTTTTATCCGATAATTATCAATTTCTTTACATTTTTTCTGTTCTTTCCAAGCCATCCCATTGTATTATAGAAGGAGAAAATAGATAAAAAACCCACATCTAGTCGCTGTGGGATCATTTAATCATTATCATACGCTATTATTTCCGATTAATATATACCATAATAAAGGAAGATAATCATGAATTTTGATAAATATCCATTTTTTTACTATAACATCTATGGAATTTCAAGTTTTATTGGTATCGGTATATGTATTGCTGAAAAAACATTAGTTGGCACACTCATTTGTTTTTTCTTAATGTGTGGGATTTGGTCACTTCGATCCCAAAAGAAAAAGAAAATGCAACAAATATTGGAAAAACAGCAGTGTTAGTCTTTTACCAGTTACCATCCTTTAAATATTTTTCGAGTATTTCCTCATGTAATCCAGGTTTAGAAGCAAAAAAAGATTGTTGTGTTAATAAATCAAGAGGCTCATTTTTTAAAGTTGTTACCTTTCCTCCAAGTTCTTCCACCATTATCTTGCCTGCTGCGTAATCCCATGGCGATAATCTTAAAGTGAGATAAGCATCCATTCGTCCAGCTGCAATATAGGCAAGTTCTAAACAAGCTGACCCGAAAGATCTCGTTCCTCTAGATTCCCTTACCAGTGGTTCTAAAATGCTCGGATCTATACGTTTATTTTTCGTAACCCATGTTGCATTTAATCCAATAATAGCCTCATCAACAGCGGTGTCCTTTAAAGGGAGTAGCTTTGTTTCGTTCATATATACCCCATTCCCCTTTTGAACATGGTATAGTTCATCTGCAACTACATCATAAATTAAGCCGATTTTCCCTATTCCATCCTCATAAATACCGATTGAAATCGCGAAATCCCGTTGCATATGGACAAAATTCATCGTTCCGTCAATTGGATCAATAATCCAGACAATCCCCTTTAAATCTTCTAAAGATTCACTTACTCCCTCTTCTCCTAAAATTCGATGAGCAGGAAAAACATCATTTATTTTATTTATCAAAAACTCTTCCGTCCCCTTGTCTATTTGCGTAACTAAATCATTTTTATTAGATTTTGTTTGAATAATGAGCTCAGATGAAAAAGACTTGATGATCCTTTCCCCCGCTTCTTTTATCCATTCTTTTGCATACTTATCAATTTCAAGCCAATTTGTCATTTTCTCAACCTTCTTTACATTCTTTTTTCCAGCACTTCCTATATTTTAGCTAATATAATCTCTAAACATACTTCAAAAGAAGCTATCTTATTCTCTATAGTATCATAAAATAAGAAAATTCTATAAATTGCAGTGCTATAGAATAACTATTTAAAAAGTCGATTGCCATTAAACAAGTTTCCTTCCTATCATTCCCTAAATAATGTAGCAAGCAAAATCATGCAGCTGACTCTATAGGAATTCAAATTTCCTTCCTATAGAGTCAGCTGCATGATTATCTATTATATTCCTTATAATGCTTTAAGTCTTAGAAGTTCCTGCCTGATTCTTTCTAGTTTTTGCTTACTTAATTTTTTTTGTTTTTCATCTTTTTCATTGATTGCATCGAATAAGGTAGCCAATTCATAATCCATTTCTAGACGAAGAACAGCCCTTTTTTCCTTTTCCACTTCCATTTTCTTCGCTAAATTCATCAATTGTTTCACTGACAGTACACCCCTTTCATCGACTTGCATTTCTGTGATTTCATATATATTATGTGAAAACCAATTAGCTTGCTCCTTTTTTGTGCGATAACCTAGTGCAATCCAAATTTCTTCATAATATTATTTATGTATGCTACAATATTGGCGAAAAGCATATCAAAAGATGAATATACAAGAAAATAACTAAATAGCTTACTTGATTATATATAAACTATTTACCCGGAAACATAAGAGATAAACTCAAAAGGAGATAAGAAATAATGTCGTTCACTGGTTTTATACAAAAAGATTTTGATACATTTAAGATTGAAGGACTGGATTCAAGAATGGAAGCAATTCAAGAGAGAATTCAGCCGAAATTCCTCGAAATTGGCGCAGAGCTTACAGATGAACTTTCAGGTAAACTCGGAATGGAAATGTTCCTCCATATTGCCAAGCACGCAAGACGGACCGTGAATCCCCCAAAAGATACATGGCTTGCGATTGCAAATAATAAGCGTGGATATAAACAACATCCACATTTCCAAGTTGGCTTATTTGATGACCATCTCTTTATATGGCTAGCTTATATATACGAACTTCCAAAAAAGAAAGAAATTGCACAAGGCTTTTTAGAAAATTACGAGCTAATACAGTCATCTCTGCCGAAAGATTATTTCCTTTCCATGGATCATATGAAAAAAGAGGCTATAAAAATAGAAGAAGCCGATTTAAAAGCAGCTTTAACAAGGTTCCGCGATGTAAAAAAAGCTGAATTTTTAGTTGGTCAGCAAATCCCAGTTGGTAATCCGATTCTTTCAAATGGAGAAGCATTACTCTCCTTAATTGAACATACATATGATACATTACTTCCAATTTATAAATTATCAATGGAGTATTAAAGAGGACAAAAAAACTTGGGTATACCAAGTTTTTTTGTCTATTAAGAATCACTCTACTAGCCTTCAATAGATGCGGAAAAAAAAGCACCCTAATTAGCATCATGACTTTACAGTTAGCAAGATTGCTCTTAGAATGCTTTTTATGTATAACCCTTTTCCTATGGCATCTTTATTCTGCTATTCTCTGTAGCATCTTTCGCCTTTTTGATTGTTCGATATGTAGAATATCCACTTACTTCTTCAAATTCATCACAGACATTCTTTTCTTGCGCTTTCCCTGGGACAATTTTTTTAAATGCTCGATATTGTTCCATTAATTCAGCTTTTTCTACACCTTTTTCATAGGCTTTCTCAATACATTCAAAAAACTTAACTACCGTAATGATTTCATCTGTTGACCAATCGATATCGATTGGGTATTGATAATCCATTTTTCCACATCCTATTATTTAAAGTATTTTTCAGATAAAATCTATTGTAATTTAAGTAAGTAAGAAAGTAAAACTTGTTTCTTCATACTAACTTTTTCCTTTGTTTTATAAGCTTATGCACCCAAAAAGGCATGTAAAAAAATAATTCTTTTTGCTATAGTAAAAACTAATTGTATGCAAAGAAAATAAAAAATGCTATAATTCTTTTGTTTTATGATTTTTATAATTTGAAATTAGGGTAAAACTTGTTAAGAGTAACGAAATTAAAGACAAAAGGGCGACAAATAGGTACAATAAATTTCTAGCACGTACATAAGAAATTTCAATAAAGTTCGCTAATGTTTGCATAAAAATACTTAATAAAGAGGTGTGGTAATAAATTGTCACAACACGAAACACCGTTATACCACGGATTATTGGAACATGTTAAAAAAGATCCTATACAATTTCATATACCTGGGCATAAAAAAGGGAATGGAATGGATCCAGAATTTAGAAACTTTATCGGAGACAACGCCCTTTCGATAGACCTTATTAATATTGGTCCTCTTGATGATCTTCATTATCCAAAAGGGATGATTAAACACGCCCAGCAACTTGCTGCTGAAGCGTTTGGAGCAGATCATACTTTCTTTTCCGTTCAAGGCACAAGTGGTGCTATCATGACAATGATCATGAGTGTTTGTGGCCCAGGAGATAAAATAATTGTTCCAAGAAATGTTCATAAATCTGTTATGTCTGCGATTATATTTGCCGGAGCTATTCCAATTTTTATCCACCCAGAAGTAGATAAAAACCTTGGTATTTCTCATGGAATCACAATTGAGTCTGTTCAGCATGCTTTAGACCTTCATCCAGATGCAAAAGGACTACTAGTTATTAATCCAACTTATTTTGGCATTTCAGCTGATTTAAAAACGATTGTGGATTTAGCTCATTCCTACAATATTCCTGTTCTAGTGGATGAAGCACATGGAGTTCATATTCATTTTCACGAGGATTTGCCCATGTCTGCAATGCAAGCAGGTGCAGATATCGCAGCAACAAGTGTACACAAACTTGGTGGTTCTATGACACAAAGTTCGATTTTAAATATGAGAGGCGACCTAATTAGCTACAAACGAGTACAGTCCATTCTAAGTATGCTGACAACAACAAGCACATCCTATCTGTTGCTAGCATCATTAGATGTTGCGAGAAAGCGTCTTGCAACAGAGGGAAAACAACTAATAGATAAAACGATTAATCTTGCACAATACATTCGAAGACAAATTAATGACATTGAACATTTATACTGTGTTGGAGAAGAGATTCTTGAGTCAGACTCTGCTTTTGATTATGATCCGACTAAACTAATTATTTCCGTGAAAGATCTTGGCATAACAGGCCATGATACAGAAGAGTGGCTTCGTAAAAATTATCGTATAGAAGTGGAAATGTCAGATTTGTATAATATTCTGTGCATTATTACACCTGGAGATTCAGAAAAAGAGGCCCATATTTTAATTGATGCCCTAAAAGCTCTAGCTGAAGAAAGAAAAGATAAAGCTTCAAAAGTGGAGGCCCGAGTAATGCTGCCAAACATCCCTCTACTAGCGCTAACACCGAGAGATGCTTTCTACTCTGAGACAGAATTAATTAATTTTGATGATTCAGTTGGAAGAGTCATTGCGGAATTTATTATGGTATACCCTCCAGGAATCCCTATATTCATCCCTGGCGAAATTATTACAGAAGATAACCTTGCCTATATAAAACGAAATATGGAAGCAGGATTGCCTGTTCAGGGGCCTGAGGATTACGATTTCAAAAAGCTTCGCGTTATTAAAGAGCATCGCGCGATAAGATAATAGTTCTTTAGATAACAGGAATGCCAAATGAAGGTATTCCTGTCTTCTATTTGGATATAAAAAATGCTAAACATTTATTTCTATAGGTAAGAACAGATTGGAGTTTTCTTTTTGAAAAAATATTTGATTATGGCGATTATAAGTTTACTAATTAGTCTTGCTACCCCGTTTCTCTTTAAAAATTACATAGTACAAAAACCGGCGCAATTAACACAATCCTTTCGTTTTGGTGGTCCCATCCCATTTGCAGAACAACAAAAGCTATTGCCTGCTTCATCGAATGCCTATCCATTAGAAATTTCATTCGAATCTCCCATGCAAACGAAAACTATTTTTCATCCCGTTTCGTTTACGTTTAGCTTTCTTGTGTTTTTCTTATTAATACTATCAATCTTCACTGTTCTTAAAAGCTATTTTGGAAAAATACCATCAAAGCGGAGACAATAAATAGTTGCGTGGTTTTTAGTTCTATTTAAATAAAATGCTTTTGATAATCCAAGGGCATTTTTTGTATTGTATTACTGTTTTGTTTATAAGGAAATGGCAATGATAACAGAGATTGGCTCTCTACTTTCTTCTTATCCAAAAAAGCAAGTCCAAATGATACAAAGCAAAACACTTTATGTTTATGTTATATTTAGACTACAGAAATAATGGTCATAATTAAATGGAAGGAGCCGTAAATAGATAAACTAATCATCGTGGCTAACATCGTTTTTCTTGTTGATTTTATGATTGTATTTCCTGTGATAATCGCTAAATAAAAGAACACCCCAAACATAAACACTTTATAGAGGATTAAATCATGTCTTGATAACCATTCTATAATCGAAAAGCTACTCCAAATGATTAGTTGAAATAAAATTGCCGTATAAATCTTCAAGAAAAACCACCACCCTTCCTTCCTAACACTTAACGATTAATACTAGTATATGTATCGATCTGTTGTTTTATTTTATAATTATTTTCTTCAAACTAACAGTAATATGGCTGAACGGAATAAAGCTGACTATATTAAAAACGCTTAAAATTAATAGATTTCTTTCCTTTTTAAAGTCAAAAAAAAGCCCTCTTATAAAGAGGACTTCTTTTTTTAGCAATTAACGTAAGATATGAATTGGGTTACCAATTGCAACTTCCGCTGCTTCCATTGTTACCTCACCTAAAGTTGGGTGAGCATGGATAGTCATAGCTAAATCTTCAGCTGTCATTCCAGCTTCAATTGCTAAACCTAATTCAGCGATCATATCAGATGCACTTGGACCAGCGATTTGAGCACCGATTACAAGACCATCTTCTTTACGTGTAACAAGCTTCATGAAACCTTCAGCATCATTAAGTGCTAATGCACGTCCGTTTGCTGCAAATGGGAATTTAGCAGCTTTCACTTCGATACCAGCTTCTTTAGCTGATGCTTCTGTGTGACCAACTGTAGCTAATTCTGGCTCAGAGAATACAACTGCAGGAATTCCTAAATAGTCGATTTCTGAGTTATGTCCAGCAATAACTTCAGCAGCAATTTTACCTTCATAAGAAGCTTTATGAGCTAATGGAGGACCAGAAATAACATCACCGATAGCAAAGATATTGCTTACAGTTGTACGGCATTGCTTATCTGTTTTAATGATTCCGCGTTCCCCTAATTCAATACCAACTTGTTCTAAACCAAGTTCGTCTGTATTAGGTTTTCTACCAACCATTACGAATACATAATCAGCTTCAACTGATTTTTCTTCGCCTTTAACTTCATATTTAACAACAACGCCAGTGTCCGTTTCTTCTACACCTTTAGCCATTGCTTTAGTGATGATTTCAGCACCTTTTTTCTTTAAGTTACGAGTAACTAATGAAGACATTTGTTTCTCGAAACCACCAAGAATTTCGTCAGCACCTTCAAGGATAGTTACTTGAGTACCAAAGTTAGCGTAAGCTCCACCTAATTCAGTACCAACATATCCTCCACCGATTACAACGATTTTCTCTGGAATTTCTTGAAGTGCAAGAGCACCGGTTGAATCAAGAACTCGCTTAGAGAATTTGAACGTAGGGATTTCGATTGGACGAGATCCTGTTGCGATAATCGCATTTTTAAAAGTGTAAGTTTGAGATGATTTTTCATCCATTACTTTTAATGTGTTAGCATCTACAAAATATGCTTCACCATAAGCAATATCAACTTTGTTTCCTTTTAAAAGTCCTTCTACTCCACCAGTAAGCTTTTTAACAACACTTTCTTTCCAAGCTTGAACTTTTGAGAAGTCAACTTTTACATTTTCAGTTGTAATACCCATGTCTGCAGAATGTGCAGCATGCTCATAACGGTGACCAGCAGAGATTAAAGCTTTAGAAGGAATACATCCAACGTTTAAGCAAACTCCACCTAATACGTTTTTCTCAACAATTGTAACTTTTTGTCCTAATTGTGCTGCGCGAATTGCTGCAACATATCCACCAGGACCCGCACCAATGACTATAGTATCTGTTTCAATAGGAAAATCTCCAACTACCATGTTTTACGCCTCCATTAACAATAGTTCTGGATCGTTCAATAAACGCTTAATATGATTCATTGCATTTTGAGCAGTAGCTCCGTCGATCATTCTGTGGTCAAAGCTTAAAGAAAGTGCTAATACAGGAGCAGCAACAATTTCTCCATCTTGAACGATAGCTTTTTCAGCAATACGACCAATACCTAAAATAGCAACTTCAGGATGGTTGATTACTGGAGTAAACCATTGTCCACCAGCAGAACCAATGTTAGAAATTGTGCAAGATGCACCTTTCATTTCAGCTGGAGCTAATTTACCGTCTCTTGCTTTAACAGCAAGTTCATTAATTTCGTTAGAGATGTTAAAGATACCTTTACGATCAGCATTTTTAACAACAGGAACTAATAAACCTTTTTCTGTATCAGCAGCAATACCGATATTATAGTAATGCTTATGAACGATTTCGCTTGTAGCATCATCTAATGATGTGTTTAAAGCAGGGAATTCTTTTAGTGCACTTGTTAAAGCTTTTACTACATAAGGTAAGAATGTTAATTTAATACCTTTTGCTGCAGCAACTTCTTTATATTTCTTACGATGTGCAACTAATTTAGACACTTCCACTTCATCCATCAATGTTACGTGAGGAGCAGTATGCTTAGAGTTTACCATTGCTTTAGCAATCGCTTTTCTAATTCCACTCATTTTCTCACGAGTTTCTGGGAAATCACCTTCTGGAATAGCAAGTGGCTTAGGAGCTTCCGTTGCTGTTTCAGCTGGAGCAGCTTCTGCAGCTGGTTGGCTAGCAGGTGTTGCACCACCATTTAAGTAAGCATCAATATCTTCTTTTGAAATACGTCCGTTTTTACCAGAACCAGAAACAGCTTGAATTTCTACGCCTTTATCACGAGCATATTTACGTACAGAAGGCATTGCAATAATGCGTCTGCTTGGATCAACATCTGCTTCTTGTGCTTTGCTTTCTTCAGCAGCATCAGGTTTTGCTTCTTCAGCATCAGCTGGAGCTTCATCACCATGATCGCCTTTGAATTGAAGATTTTCATATCCAGGAGCATCAAATGTAATTAAAATATCGCCTACAACTGCTACTGTTCCTTCTTCAACCTTAACTTCTTCTACAGTACCTTCAACAGGAGAAGGTATTTCTACTACTGCTTTATCATTTTGCACTTCACATAATACATCATCTTCTTGAACTTTATCGCCTGGTTTAACAAACCATTTTACGATTTCGCCTTCGTGAATACCTTCACCAATATCAGGCAATCTAAATTGAAAAGCCAATGTGACAACCTCCTAATAATCTTATGAAAAAATTTTCTTCGTTCAACTAACTTATCTTCTAATTGTTGCGTAAATATTATTCGGTATTAATTAGAAAGTTAGAACTTTTTTAGCTGTTTCAATAATATCTTTAAAGTTTGGAAGCCATACAGTTTCAGCTTGTGTAAATGCAAATACAGTATCTGGTGCAGTTACACGTAAAACTGGAGCTTCTAAGCTTAGAATTGCACGATCATTGATTTCAGCAACAACATTAGCCGCAATACCAGCTTGTTTTTGTGCTTCTTGAACAACAACTGCTCTACCTGTTTTTTCAACAGATCCAATGATTGTATCGATATCAAGTGGGCTTACAGTACGTAAGTCAACTACTTCCACTGAATATCCTTCTTTTTCTAATTCTTCTGCTGCTTTAATAGACTCTTGAACCATCGCTCCATAAGTAATGATAGAAAGGTCTTTACCTTCACGCTTTACATCCGCTTTTCCAAGAGGAATAGTGTACTCTTCTTCTGGAACTTCTTGACGGAATGAACGGTATAATTTCATATGCTCTAAGAAGATAACAGGATCGTTATCGCGAATAGCAGAAATTAACAAACCTTTAGCGTCATAAGGAGTAGATGGGATAACAACTTTAAGACCAGGTTGTTGTGCCATTAATCCTTCTAAGCTGTCCGCATGAAGTTCAGGAGTATGAACCCCACCACCAAATGGTGAACGAATAGTTACAGGTGCGTTGTAACGTCCACCTGAACGATAGCGCATACGAGCCATTTGTCCAGAAATACTGTCCATTACTTCATATACGAAACCAAAGAATTGAATTTCAGGTACTGGACGGTAACCTTGAAGTCCTAAACCGATTGCTAAACCACCAATTCCAGATTCAGCTAATGGAGTATCAAATACACGATCTTCACTGAATTCTTTTTGAAGACCTTCTGTCGCACGGAATACACCGCCGTTTACACCTACGTCTTCTCCAAATACTAATACATTTGGATCATTACGTAATTCTGTGCGTAACGCATCAGTGATTGCTTGAATCATTGTCATTTGCGCCATGGCTTACTTCGACTCCTTTGCTGCATAAATTTCATATTGTTCTTGAAGATTAACTGGTAGCTCTTCATACATGATGTTCATTAAGTCAGTTACTTTTTGTTTTGGAGCTTCGTCAGCAATTTTGATTGCTTCTTTAATTTCTTCTTTAGCACGCTCAATTACTTCGTTTTCTTTTTCTTCGTTCCAAATGCCTTTGTTTTCAAGGAATTTACGGAAGCGCACTAATGGGTCTTTCTTTTCCCACTCGCTGTCAAGATCAGCTGTACGGTAACGAGTTGGGTCATCTCCAGCCATTGTATGTGGACCATAACGGTAAGTTAAAGTTTCGATTAATGTTGGACCTTCACCATTGATTGCTCTTTCACGAGCTTCACGAACAGCAGCATAAACTGCTAAAGCGTCCATACCATCTACTTGAATTCCAGGGATCCCTGCAGCAACTGCTTTTTGAGCAATTGTTTTCGCAGCAGATTGTTTCTCAACTGGAGTAGAAATTGCAAAACGGTTATTTTGTACAACGAAAATTGCAGGAGCTTTGAATGCACCAGCAAAGTTAATTCCTTCATAGAAATCACCTTGTGAAGCACCACCATCACCTGTATACGTAATTGCAACAGATTTAGCACCACGTTTTTTCATTCCTAATGCTACACCAGCAGTTTGGATGTATTGTGCACCGATAATGATTTGTGGAGAAATTACGTTTACACCTTCAGGAATTTGATTTCCTTGGAAGTGACCACGTGAGAATAAGAATGCTTGAGATAAAGGAAGCCCGTGCCAAATAATTTGCGGAACATCACGATATCCTGGAAGAATAAAATCTTCTTTTTCTAATGCAAATTGTGAAGCTAATTGAGAAGCCTCTTGTCCTGCAGTAGGTGCATAGAAACCTAGGCGACCTTGTCTGTTTAATGAGATAGAGCGTTGATCAAGAATACGTGTATATACCATACGAGTCATTAATTCTTGTAATTGCTCATCACTTAAATCAGGCATTGCAGATTCGTTTACAACTTCGCCCTCTTCATTTAGAATCTGAAGTGTTTGAAATTGGTTTGCCACTTGTTCAAGCTGTGCTTGCACATCAAATTGTGCCTTCTTTGTTTTAGAAGCCATTAAAGCCACCCTTTCCTTTCATATTAAAAGACTTTTTTCTGTAAAAACAAATAGATGTTTACAATGTGTTTGAATGTGGTAAACATTCAGTTGGGTAACGCTTTCTATTACTTACAGCATATCACTTTAAGTAACAAAAAAAACCATACTAAAACAGTTTTCCACAAATTACGCAAGAAAAAACGTCTTATAAATTAATTCGGTTTCCGTATAGACTGTATCAATTATTAATATGTAAATATTAATACAACTGTTCAATACATTTATAAGTTTAATATACTTAAATATTATCCGTCAATCTTTAAGCTCTAAGTTTTTATTATTTTTTTACATAAAATTAATACAACTGTATTATTTATAAAACTACATCTGTATTATACAGATACCACTATTTACAACTGTTTTATAATAATTTTCCTCCTTGTCGAATAAACACATTATTGCGATTAAAGAATACAGAAGTACAGTAACAACAGTTTCTATCATTAAATGTATTTTAATTCGCAGGAATTTCCGTAAAACTTTTGCTAATTCTCACCTCCACCATTGTGCCATGTTGGTCCATCTTTAGACAGCCACGTATTTCAAAAAAATTTATTTTCCCCTATAAAAAAACCACAGTAACAGTTTGTCCAATTCAGCAATTTTCTTGCTCCTTGACAGATTCTGTTCCTGCGGTAAATGAAAATAAAACTTGGAAGACATAAAAAAATATAAAAAAGCTACTTACTCCTCTTCCTTCTCATCACTCATCTTAATTTTTATTCCTGCTTCATTATAGAAGTCTACTTTTAGTTCATTATATTTTTTCGTCAGTTCATTAAAGGTTTGATTATTTTCATACACTTTTTCATATGTTTCATTTATTTTCTTTACTTGCTTTTCTAAATCATCCATATTCACATCTTCATCTTTAAACATTTCATATAGTTTTTTATCACTGTTAAGCCCTTCTATGTAATTAGCGTATAATTTATCATGTTCTTCATAACGGGCCATCATTGTTTTATAAAGTTCGTCTGCTTTTTCTTTTAGCTCTTTATCTTCTTTTTCTTCTAGTTCTTCCATATCAGTTGTAATTGTCTCAAACTTTTCTTGCGACTGTTTAATGCTTTCTGCTTCTTTATCCATATATTCTTTTCTCTTGGCAATAGATTCTATGGCCTCATCTGATAATTTTGTGATTTCATCCATATCTTCTAAGCCAAGACTAATTATTTCGGAATAGATGTCTTGTTCTTTCTTCTCTAAAGTCACAAGAGGCTCTTGCTGCTCTTCAAAGCCAATTTCAATTTCAACCACTTCTTCTAGTTTTTCATACATTTTCTCACTTGGAGACTGAAAATTACATCCAGCAGCAATCATTGCAAATAGCAAGATTGTACTAAACAATAGCATACTTCGTTTCATCTGTTTCCTCCTCACTTTCTTATTACTATATCGATTCTTCTGTATTTTTACAATAACGGTTGGCTTATTATTACTCCCTTTGCCTTATTACTAACCCTTTTTAATTCCGTCATAATATAGTGTTATTCAATTTAAGTAAAATGAAACGGTTTATATATTAAACATATTAGCCTGTCCTATAATATATTATGGGTATATATGATTATCTTATTGCATAAAGTACTATTCTCTTGTATTAACTTTTCATTCTTTCTCTGTTAGACTACTTTATAGATAGAACAAGGAAGTGATTATGATGATAACAATGGCAGATATTATTCGGGATGGTCATCCAACATTAAGAAGAGTAGCAGCAGAAGTTACAATGCCACCAAGTCAAGAAGATAAAGAAATTTTAAAAAGCTTACTTGAATATGTAATAAATAGTCAAGACCCTGAATTAGCGGAAAAATATGGTTTAAGAGGCGGTGTTGGATTAGCTGCACCACAAATAAATGTTTCCAAACGAATGATTGCTGTTCATGTTAAAGATGAAAATGGCAAGCAATATAGCTACGCCCTTTTCAATCCAAAAATCATTAGCCATTCGGTTGAAAAAGCCTATTTAACTACAGGAGAAGGTTGCCTATCTGTAGACGAAGCCATCCCAGGATTTGTGCCAAGATATGCAAGAATCACATTAAAAGCTATTGATTTAGATGGCAAGGAAGTAAAGCTACGACTAAAGGGCTTACCAGCTATTGTATTCCAACACGAAATTGATCATTTAAATGGTGTCATGTTCTATGATTACATTAATGAAAATGATCCTTTTCTTCCTATTGAAAATGCAATTCCAGTGGAAAGATAGAGTTAAGAACATTCCTTCTTTCCTCCTGGTTCGATCATTTAATAAATTTCTTCGAGCCTTCTTCTCCCTTCCACTCCTAAACAATTACAATAGAAAAAAATCAATCTTCTTGCTTCCCCTCTTCCATTAGAGGGGACCCATTCGCTTTCATATAAAGTTAATTATTACGAAATAAAAGCCTATTTTACAATTACCAACATTAACCATGAGAATCCTGCAATAAATTTCATATACTATTACTATAAAAGGCTGTTTTTAATAAGATTGTTGTTATCATATATAAAAAAGCCTATTAAATGAACGAACCATTCGATGTGATTTAACACATGTAAAATCACCTTCAGTTTAAAAAAAAGAAAGAATCGGTAAAAAAACAACATCTCAAAAAACTATTTTTTTACAAAAAGAAAATATAAAATGTGAAGATGACTTTACTTTGTACAAGAATGGTTTAAAATAGAATTAAGGAGATGATCCACTATGTTAAAGAAGCTAAGAAAAAAGCTCTTAAAACAGTGGAAAGATTTACTGCGTAAAAAAACAATAGCTTAAAAAAATTGAAGGGTATTCTTATGGTCCGACCTATGCCACGCTTTGTTAAATATAGTGGTTATTATACCACTATATAAACCAAGCTTAGTGGGAAGAGTCTGACCTTTTATTTTATAAAGATTTAAATATATTTTACATAATAAAGTTGATTATCTTTCAAACAATGGATTTTGATAATAATTGCTATTAAAAGAAAAAACATGAAAAACATGTTATTTTTTTATATAATAATTTTAGATATAAATGATTAAGGAGCGAATTACCATGATATTTAAAGTATATTTTCAAGATTTAAAAACAGAGGTACCAGTAAGAGAAAACACAAGAACAATATATGTTAAAGGTGTTTCTGAAAGAGATGTTAGAACAAAATTGGCAGAAAAACCATATAATATCGAGTTTATAACTCGTGTAGAAGGTGCATTCTTAGAGTATGAACAACAAAACGAAGACTTTACAGTATTGGAGATTGAATAATGAAATTTGTAAAAAATGATCAAACTGCTGTATTTGCCCTCGGTGGACTAGGGGAAATCGGTAAAAATACTTATGGTGTCCAGTTTCAAGACGAAATTATTTTAATTGATGCTGGTATTAAATTTCCGGAGGACGAGCTTTTAGGAATTGACTATGTTATTCCCGATTATACTTTCTTGGAGAAGAATGTAGACAAAATTAAAGGCTTATTTATCACGCATGGTCACGAAGATCATATTGGTGGTATTCCTTACCTTTTAAGACAAGTTAATATCCCTGTATATGGTGGAAAATTAGCATTAGCACTTGTTCGTAATAAGTTAGAAGAGCATGGACTATTGCGTCAAACTACGATGCATGAAATTCAAGAAGATGATGTGATTAAATTTAGAAAAACATCTGTTTCCTTCTTTCGAACAACTCATAGTATACCTGATTCCTATGGTATTGTCGTGAAAACTCCACCAGGAAACATCGTACACACTGGAGATTTTAAATTCGATTTTACGCCCGTTGGGGAGCCTGCCAACTTAACAAAAATGGCTGAGATCGGTAAAGAAGGCGTTTTATGTTTATTATCTGACAGCACAAATAGTGAAGTGCCTAATTTCACAATGTCCGAAAAAAAGGTTGGCAAAAGTATTCATGACATATTTATTAAAGCAGATGGTAGATTGATTTTCGCTACTTTCGCTTCTAATATTTATCGTTTACAGCAAGTAACAGATGCTGCCGTAGAATTCGGTCGTAAAATCGCTGTTTTCGGAAGAAGCATGGAGGCTGCCATTAATATTGGCTTAGAGCTTGGGTTTATAAAAGCTCCAAAAGAAACCTTTGTAGATCCTCAGCAAATTAATCGTTTACCGGCTAATCAAGTTGTGATTTTATGTACAGGAAGTCAAGGCGAACCTATGGCTGCTCTTTCAAGAATTGCCAATGGAACACATAGACAAATCCAAATTATTCCTGGTGACACAGTTGTTTTCTCATCTAACCCTGTACCAGGTAATACACTAAGCGTTAATAAAACAATAAACATGCTTTTTAGAGCTGGTGCTGAAGTTATTTCTGGGCCACTTAGCAATATTCATACTTCCGGTCACGGTGGACAGCAGGAGCAAATGCTAATGCTACGACTAATTAAGCCTAAATTCTTTATGCCAATCCATGGAGAATTCAGAATGCAAAAAACACATGCCCAGACTGCTGTTGACTGTGGCGTCAAGGAAGAGAACTGCTTTATCATGGATAATGGTGAAGTATTGGCACTTTCGAGTGATACAGCGCAAGTTGCTGGTAAAATCCCATCCGGAAACGTTTATATTGACGGAAGCGGAATTGGAGATATAGGCAATATTGTATTACGCGACCGCCGAATTCTTTCAGAAGAAGGCTTAGTCGTTGTAGTAGTAAGCATTAACATGACAGACTTTAGAATCGCAGCTGGACCAGATCTTATTTCAAGAGGATTTGTATACATGCGCGAGTCTGGCGATTTAATAAATGATGCACAGAACTTAATAAGCAAGCATCTAAATAAAGTAATGGAACGCAAAACAACACAATGGTCTGAAATCAAAAACGAAATTATTGATACGATTTCTCCATTCCTTTACGAAAAAACAAAACGTAGACCAATGATTCTTCCAATAATTATGGAAGTATAACGGTATATAAAAGGCGCTGTATGTTCAATTCTTGAACATACAGCGCCTTTTTTTCGGTTATGAAAGTATTTTTAAAAAACTAAATAATTATAAGTCTAGCACCATAAACCCAATATCTTTCTTTCATTTGTACTGTATTTAGGCAAGAGTCCTCGCTTTTTCTTATTAATGATTAAGACATTACCTTTTTTTCAAAACGATTAATATCTGAATCCGCACCAATAACAATCAAAATATCATTTTCTCTTATTGGTTCTGATGCCTGAGGAGAAACAATAATCTCCTTGTCTCTTTTTATAGCAACAATCGTGATTCCATATCTCGCACGAATATCTAAATCAATAATGGAACGACCATCTAATTTGTGGCTAGCCTTAATTTCCACAATACTATGTTCATCAGAAAGCTCCAAATAATCAAGGACATTATTAGAAACAATATTATGCGCAATCCTCTTCCCCATATCTCTTTCTGGATGAACTACTGCATCTGCTCCTATTTTACTCAACACCTTCTCATGATAATCATTTTGAGCCTTTACCGTTATATTTTTAACACCTAGCTCCTTTAACATTAAAGTAGTTAAAATACTCGCTTGTATATCCTCGCCTATCGCAACTATAACGTGATCAAAATTACGGATTCCAAGACTCTTTAATACCGTTTCATCTACTGCATTACCGACCACTGCATGTGAAACTAGATTTGCATATTCATTTACTTTTTCTTCACTTTTATCAATTACCATAACATCCATACCTAGTTCCGTTAATTCCCGACAAATACTGCCTCCAAATCTTCCTAGGCCAATTACCGCAAATGCTCTTTTCACTATTAAATCCTCCAACTATCGTATAAATTTTATCTCGCATCACATGTATTATTATCTCCTATAATAAACATTCATTTTAAGCGAGAAGCAACACCTATTCATAACTATCTTATCAATGCCAGTTAAAACTCCTAAATAATGATGTTTCCCGTTATCTAATGAAACGCCATTATTATAACATTAATTGAAGCTGTATTGATATACTTTCCAGATGCCAAATTATATTCGCTAAGTTCTGTCTAATTGGCCATTTAATACTCGACTTATTCGGGTATCTAACATTTTCAAATTAATCCCGCCAGCCTGATAGTATCGTAATTTCCCAGCCTGATCAAATAAATAATAAGATGGCACATATTCATTTGAAAATGCTTTGGCTAGCTGAAATTCATGATCTACATAAATGGATTGTGTCATCTTATATTCCTCCACCGTTTTTTTCACTAATTCTATGTTCAAATCATGTTCCGAACGAGGAAAATGTACAGAGATAACAGTCAAATTTTCTTGATAAAAATCTCTGTATTGGTTTAGTTCTGACATAGCCCTTTTACAAAAATAACAGCTTATAGACCAAAAGTGAATTAAAGTTACTTTATTTCCACCTTTCTCCATTCCTTTTGTTTCTCCATTAATCCATAGTGTCGGAGCACCCCATTCGGGAAGTGGATCACCTATTTTCACAGTAGTATTTACCCTCTTTCCTTTTCTCTCTAAAAAATATTAATATAACCTCTAGTTTATCAAATACATATAAGGGAATAAAAAGAAAATACTTGGCTAGTTAATTTTTACAAAAGGAGTACAGCATTAAATGTTCTATTTAAACAATTTAAAAACCTATATACAAACCATACATTGGGGAGACTTCTTCTTAAATACTGCCCTTGTAGCAATAAAAATACTGCTTATCCTTCTTAGCTATCTTCTAATTAAAAAAATGGCTAAGCAGCTAATAAATAAATTATTCGAATCCTATATTAAAAAAAACTCTATCTCTAGAGGTAGAGCTTTTACACTGGAGAGCCTGATTAATAACCTAATTACCTATGTACTATTTTTCATTCTCATTATAACCATACTCCAATTGCTCGGTATCGATGCTACAGCAATATTGGCTGGTGCAGGAATTATAGGATTAGCAGTCGGCTTTGGAGCTCAAGGACTTGTTAGTGACCTAGTGTCAGGATTTTTTATCCTATTAGAAAAACAATTAGATGTTGGGGAACTTATAACGATTGGAGAATTTTCAGGCACAGTAGAACAAGTTGGCCTTAGAACAACCCAAATACGAGCAGCAGATGGCACTTTACACTTTATCCCGAATCGAGAAATTACACAGCTTAGTAATCATTCCCGGGGAGAAATGCAAGCTCTAGTGGATATAGATATTTCAGTCAACAATGATTTGCAGAGAACATTAGAAATACTACAGCAAGTTTGTGAACGTATTGCAGACGAAAACGACACTATAACAGATGGCCCAAATCTAATTGGTATACAAAATTTAGGTGCAAATACGATTACAATAAGAATAATTGCAAAAACAAAAAATATGGAGCAATGGGGAATGGAACGCTTGATTAGACAGGAAGCGAAAGTCGCGCTTGATGAAAATGGGATTCAATTCCCACAAGCACCCCTAGTGATTGAAAAAGAAAATTAATGCTTTAAAAAAGCTTACTGCTATTATTCCAATATAAAGCAGTAAGCTTTTTGTTTACAAATAAGCAACCGTCCGAACAATTAATTTCCTTTTTTCATTAAATACGCAGTTAAAACATTAACAGCTACTTGTAATGCGTCTTCTTTCGGATTAAGCTTGCTATGATGTAAACCATATGGAGAATCAACACCTAGCCAAAACATAAACCCTGGAATGTCCTTTAACATATAGCCAAAATCTTCGCCCGTCATTGCTTCTTTGCATTCCAACACATTTGCTTCTGTTTCGTATTCAATAAAATCCATAAACTCTCTTGTTAATGGCTCATTATTATAGACTTGATAATAACCACTACCGAAATCAATCGTACTCTCACAGTCATAGCCAATTTCAATACCATTCACCAAAGCTTGGACACGTTTCTTTACTTTATCCATTGCCTCACTTGAAAGGGTTCGCATTGTCCCTTCTAGTCTTGCATTTTCAGCAATGACATTTTGCACAGTTCCACCTGTGATTTTTCCGATGGTCACAACAGCACTATCGAGCGGATCAATATTCCTGGATACAACAGACTGAAGCTGGGAAACCAGACTACATGCTGCAACTACCATATCATTAGTAAGATGTGGGTATGCTGCATGCCCGCCTTTCCCTTTTAAATCAATAAAAAGCTCAGAAGTGTTTGCAAATAGCAAGCCCGGCTTTACTGCGATGGTGCCTACTGGATATTCAGGAGCTACGTGAAGAGCCAGGATAATATCAGGCATCCATTCTTTAAGCTCCTTACTTTCAAGCATAGGCTTTGCTCCGCCTGGTCCTTCTTCAGCAGGCTGAAAAATAAACACAACATTATCTTTAATAGGAGTTTCCATTATATTTGCAAGTAAGCCTAAAGCAATGGTCATATGAAAATCATGTCCACAAGCATGCATTTCTGTAGGGTGCTCAGATAGAAATGGTAATTCCGTTTCTTCAACAATTGGCAATCCATCAATATCTGCTCGGTAGCCAATCGTTTTCGTTGGGTTAAGTCCATGAACCTTAACAATAATCCCCGTTTTCCATGTTCTTATTTCTACTCGTTCATTTGAAAAGCTTTGAATTTTTCCGAGTAAATATTGTTGTGTTTTAAATTCCTTAAATCCAAGCTCTGGAATTTTATGCAAATCTCTGCGGATTTGGATTAAATCAATCGTATTCCCCATATAAATCCCCTTCTCTTCCTATTTTCTGATGAATGCTTTCCTTTTCTCTATTTCTAAAACAAAAGCGTGGAAACTTCTCCACGCTTTACACTGAAAATTATAGTTGACGTAGCTCTTGCATAATTTCCGTTTTTGATTTAGTTTTATCATCAATTTCTTTAACTACACGTGCAGGAGCTCCTGCAACTAATGTGTTTGCTGGGACATCTTCTAGTACAATAGAGCCTGCAGCTACTACAGATCCTTGACCAACTGTAACTCCTTCAACGATAACTGCATTTGCGCCCACTAATACATCATCTTCAATGATAACTGGTTTAGCAGAAGGTGGCTCAATAACACCTGCTAATACTGCACCTGCACCAATATGGCAGTTCTTCCCTACGGTAGCACGTCCACCCATAATAACGCCCATATCAATCATTGTACCTTCGCCAATTGCAGCACCAATATTTATAACTGCACCCATCATGATTACTGCATTGTCGCCAATATCCACTTGATCACGAATAATAGCACCTGGCTCAATACGCGCTTTAATATTTTTTAAGTCTAGTAAAGGAATTGCAGAGTTTCTACGATCATTTTCAATCACATAATCTGTAACTTTGTCCTGGTTTCCTTCGATGACACTTTGAATATCAGCCCATTCTCCGAAAACTACACCAGAATTTCCACTGATAAAGGTTTGAACATTTTCACCAAAATCAACTGCAGATAAATCGCCTTTCACGTATACCTTTACCGGTGTAGATTTTGTACTATTTTGAATAAATGAAATAATTTCATTTGCATCCATCATTTTCATAAACTAATACCTCCATTATGTATATATGCAATACTAAAAATTACTTTACCAAACAAAAGTGATGAAAACAAGCCATAAATACTAACTTTTATCTTCGATTCATCCCTTTCCCCTTTTTTCTTCTTCCAGATATTCGTGAACAATTTCTAAAAAAGCTTGTACCTGTTTTAATTGAAAAGTTGCTTCATAGCCAATTAACCAAGTTCCTCTTGTGATTGGCTCATTATAATCATTAAATAACGGAATTCGGGAAAGTGCATCATCTACTTTTTTTAAGGCAATAGAAGGAAGTATACTATAACCAATCCCATTAAAAGAAAGCTGTTTACATGTTTCAATCTGATCCACGACAATAGTATTGTTCGGAGGCAGTTGAAAATTCCGATGCCACCAAACCTGTATTTCTTCGTAATAGTTTGAATCACTTTTAAATTGGATAAACGGCCGATTCGTTAAAGCAATATCCTCAAGCTTCGCAATTTCTCGATCCACTAAATAAAGGGGGTCATCAAATAAATGAATTTTAATTCCCTTCCAATCGGATACTCCTCTTACAATACCTATATGCATACTATCCTCAGAAACAGATTTCATCATATCGCTACTCCAGCCTGTTACTAATGATACCTTTGCCTGAGGATAGCGCTCAACAAATCGTTTTAAGACCTCCGGAAGCCAGTTCTGTCCTACGATACTTGCAACAGCTATCTTTAATGTTCCATACACTTCTTCTTTGAAAGCATGAATGGATTCTTTCACTTCTTCTTCTTTCTTTAGCGTTTCCATTGCGAATTTCGTTACTAATTCGCCAGCAGCAGTAAGCGAAAGCCCTCTTTGTGACCTAATAAATAATGGTGTCCCCCAATCTTTCTCGATATTTTGCAGCCTTTGAGAAAGGGCGGGTTGTGTGACAAAAAGTCTTTCTGCTGCTTTTCTCATATTCATTTCTTGTGCAAGAACGGTTAATAATTTTAATTCAGAAATCGTTGACATGATAGTATCCTCATATAAAAAATTTGTTATCAAAAGAGGGAAAGAACTCTAATGAAGAGGTGAATAAGAGCGGCTACAGTAGGTGAAAGGAATTTAATTGTTATAGATTATTGGTGATTGTTTTGATGTAAATAATTGTTAAGTCGCTTTAATATTGCTCTTCTCGTTAAAATCCCTTCAAAATAGCCATCTTCTGTTTCTACACAAATAAAAGGATGGTCTACCAAATGTTTAATCGTATGTAATACAGAACTATTACTCTTCACTCTCGGCATTACAGTGTTCATAATTGTTTCTACTTTTATTTCTTCTAATTTTTCAAATTCAATTCTTTCTAGTCCAAGTATACTCTCCATAATAATTGGCGTACTCACCAATCCATGGAGCTTATAATGTGCATCTAATACAGGGATTGCTGAGTATCCACTTTTTGTTAAGACTAGCAGAGCGTGTTCTAAACTGTTTCCTACCTGTACATGTGCAACCCGTTCAGACGGAATTAATAAATCATTTAAAGTGATGTTTAAAAACTCTTCGCTGTGCATACTTATCATAGCCGAAAACTCCTCACAAAATATATTTATACCTCATTTTATCACAGTTTCCGGCTTAATGCTCCTTTAACCCTTACTCGTTTTTATATTCCTTACAAGTAGTTGACAATGAGGGCATTGAAAGATTACATTTTGATTAGATTGAGCTGTCAGTACATTCTCTAATTTTTCCTCACGAGAGCATTCTGGACAAATAACCGTTGGCATCATGTTTATCACCTCAACTATTAGTATGGATTCACTTGCTTTTTTCATGTAGTAAAATTAAAAGTATAAAAAAAGCTTTCTGCATTTGGGTATCCGTAAATGCAAAAAGCTTCTTAAAAATCTTACTGAATTAAATCAAAAATCTCAATTGTAATCATATCAACATTATCAAATTGATATCTTTTTGGTTTTTCTTTGTCATTATAGACTTCTAGTTCAAACGTTTCTGTTTTTGGATGAAATGTAACTTGACACTTTCTCTCCCCATTTACCTCGAAGAAACGTTGAGTTGGTTCTCCCCCAGTTGCCTGCTCTTGCAGATTCTTTAATCTTGTTAATATGCCTTGTAATTGTGACATGCTCTCTCTCCTTTCAAAACAAACCTTTTGTTAACAATAGGTTTCACTATTAGCATGTTTCTATACACTTTCTTCGTTAAATAAAGTACCATTCGCCTCTTGTGTAAAATGCCAATACTAACAGAATAAAAGATTGTCGAGAGTTTGTCCAAGTAAAACTAAAAAAAACTAGTTGTTTTTTTATTATTTATTTCATCTGAATATTCTAACATATAAAATCATAACAAAAAAACACCTTTCTTATAGCAAAATGGAAATAATCATTTGTCTAATTCCGCACATCTACAGCTCCCTCAGAATCCAAAAAGTAACCTTTCCTGTTTAAACCTATTCCTATCATTTGCTAAAATGAATTGCACGAAAAAAGCTTTCTTTGTATGATTAGAAGTAGAATGAATGTAGGAGGAACAAAATGCACCAAATCACGTTATATACCCAGCCTGACTGTCCCCCTTGCGAATATTCCAAGCTCTTTTTAAAAGAACATGGATTTGACTTTGTAATAAAAGATATTCAAAAGGATTCGCGTGCGAAAACAGAATTAATAAAGAAATACCAATCCTTTTCAACCCCAACTTTTGTGGTAGATGGAACTGTAATTTATGGTTTCGATTTGGAAAAACTTAAAATTGCTTTAAATCTTTAACAGCAAGTCACCAATGTGGCGTACACTATACGTAAAAAAGTGCGCCACACTTTCATTATAGCTAATACCTCAAAATCTAGAAAATAACTCTTACAAGCTATTTTAGCGTTTGTACATTATGATTTTTCCAATTGTTACTGATATAAGTTACTTGATTTTCTATTGCAAACAAGGGCATATAAACCAATGTACTATAGTTATTTTCTTTGTTATTTATAATGGTTCTTACCTCTTTATCTGTCAGCATATTCGTAACAATCCAATTCTCATTCACCTTTCTTATAAGCACTCCTTCATAGGCTCCTTCATATACTTTTTCTCCAAATATAATTGGTTCATAATATTCATATAGAAGAATACTATTTTCTTCTGTTTCTATAAAGGTTTGATCGGATAACTGATAAAAAGGCAGATAATATTTTCCGAATTCATTACCGTATGTATAAAATGCCCCATTTTCTCCAGTCAAGTTTTCATTAAGAAATAAATAGATTAGTTTCTCCGAAAAATAAGGTGCCAATATTTCTTGTATCTCCTCCATATCCCTCGCTTCTTTACTTAATGACACCTGTGCTCGAAATGCCTTTTCTACAAAAGCAAAGACTTCATCCCTACTTGTCAAATGGCTGGTAGCATGTGCGGAATATGGAAATATACCAAGAAGCAAAATAATCACTATAGTAAAGAAGCTTTTATTCATCCTACTCTCTCCTTCTCTATTTATTTCATTTAAACTTTACCCTTAATTTATGGCATAAAAACAAGCTGAAGAGAAAATCTCTTCAGCTTGTTTTAACTAAGTAGCAATTTCTTTCGATCAAGAAAATTATAAGATAAATCAATAAACAAATATTCCTTGGCGTTTAATGGGTATGAATAAGTTCTTACTGTTTCTCCTGTTTCGATATCACTATATAAATCAGACAATATCCCTCTTTTTTCATTCCTCATTTTTATAATATTTTCTAGGAAATATGGTCGCCAACTCCAATTTTTGTGTGCATATTCAGGCTGAATAATCCAATCACTATCGTATTTAATAATATTTGCAGATTTTTGAAATCCATCTTCATCACATACATACATTCGAAAAGCAACATCTGTTAAATCAGCAGTAAGTAATTTCAAAAGCTCTTCATAGGAAGAATATTTCTTATATTTAACAAGCAATGACTGTAATTGAACTTGAAAATCCTCTGTTAATTCAAAAATTGTTGATAGTTTTTTCTTTTCTGAAAAAATGAACTCATGAAACAAATCTCTTAATATTTCTTTTCTACAATTGCGATCAACGAAATTTGCCTCAGGATAGTGTAAATAGTATCCTTGATAAAATCTCCCACCATTTTTCCAAGCAAATTGAAGCTGATATACCATCTCAATATTTTCAAATAATAAAGTAGCACCAATTTTTCGAGCAAGCATAGATAGCGAATATAAAACATTTTGGTAAGCATGCGAGGTAGATGTAGATCGCAAAGCTAATAAATCAATTTTTAGGATATCAGGTGCTAAATCACCGAGTCTGTCTAAATAGCTACTATCACTTCCCATTTTATCAATGGCAATTTTAATGCCATATGTTCGATAATAAAGTAATAAATGATCTAAATGATAAAATTGCCCATGATAATTTCGCTCTGAAATCTCCAGAACGATTCGATCTAACTTGAAGCCTTTCCCTTCATATTCCAGCAATGTTTCTAAAAATGATTCTCCATCATCCTTCATCAAGATTTCAGCATCTCTATTGATAAAGAGCAATACATCCTCGTCAAGGGACAACGCTTTATCCAGCGCCTTCGTTAAAATAACTTGATCTACCTCAATTTTATATTCATCAGGAATTCCTTCATCAAAAAAGAAATCTCCAAGGCTTTCAACACCATCTGCTCCATTATATCTTCCTAATATTTCATAACCGATTACTCGATGTTCATCAGCGCTAAATATAGCTTGAAAATAAGGGATGACATTTTCTAAATCAGTCAAAATATCCAAAGCATCCATATTTTGATAGCCTCCCCACAAGAAAAGCAAACTCCTTTGCTTATCGCTTCCGTTATAAATCATTTCGTCCTTTTTTTGATGATATTTATTTTTAGACAGTAAGTAGGCAAAGGTTCTTCACTTTATTCTAAGAATTAAAATAAACCTTATTATATCATATAAATCCTTAGCTAAAGAAACATTGATAGAAAATTCTTTCAATTTTTAGCTGAAACACAGTTTCATCCGATGATATCATTCCACAGGCAAGCACAATAAAAAAAGGATAAGGTGTTGGTAATAATATGTCCTTATAATTTTGTTTGAAATTTCGTATGATAAAAAATAGGAGTTGGCAAGAAAGAGGTAGTAAAATGCAGTTGTGTAAGCTATTACTGTTGCTCACTCCCTTTTTCGGGTCCGAGCAAACTTGGGAATATTTCCATATTGAAGAGAGTAAGCCAAAAGTAGAACAACTACATCAAGAATCTAGCACGAACAAAAGTGTATTGCTTGATGTTCCTTTGATAAAACAAAATCCTGAACTAAAATATGGATGTGAAGTGACCAGTTTAACGATGGTTTTGAATTACGCTGGTGTTAAAGTAAATAAAATGGAGCTTTACAAAAATATTCAGAAGGACATAGACCCATTGATTCGAAAAAATGGCAATATTATCGAATGGGGAGACCCCTCTATTGGATTCGTAGGTGATATGACTGGAAAAAAGCCTGGGTATGCTGTATTTGATAAGCCAATGGAAGATCTAGTTAACAAATACCTCCCAGAAAGAGCCGTTAACTTAACGAAATATTCTTTCCATGATTTAGAGAAACATGTTCAAAATGGTTATCCAATTGTAGTTTGGACAACAGGTGATTATCGTTTACCAGATAGATGGGAATCATGGAAACACAATGGAAAAACAATTAAAACACCATTAGACCTACACGCTGTTGTATTAGTTGGCTTCAGTAAGAATCATGTTTACTTAAATGACCCCTTATCAGGTAAAAAGAATGTTAAAGTCGATAAAAAGACTTTTATTAAATCTTGGCATGCTTTAAAGTCCAGAGCTATTAGTTATCGGTAAAAGTGTATAAAAAGGATAATAAATAGAACGTATTCATAATTTGTTTGCAACAACATTTAACGATTAGCGTTGATTGCATCCACCTATTGATAATTGTTAAAGTAAAGAAGGGATTCCGAGTGTAAATCCAAATTCCCTTATTCTTTTCCTCCAAAAAGCAATTATCTGTGCGCTGCAATCAACGTGTTTCTTTCAAATAGACTCAACCCTACATTTTTTTAAGTACTAACAAAAAGATATGCGTCCAGCTATCCTTCTAGGGTCTTCCTTTTTATTAACTCGCTTAATATAAGTTTATGTTTCCATCTTTCTATTCATGTTTAAAAATCCTTAAGAAATTGCTCCGCCTCTTCACAAGTCAATGGTCGAGAATAATAAAAGCCTTGTGCTTTTTGACAATTTGCCTCTTTTAAGAAGTCTTCTTGCTCTTTCGTTTCCACACCTTCTGCAATAACTTCTATCCCTAAATTTTGTCCTAAGTGAATAATCGTTGTCGTAATGGCAGCATCCTTTGCATTTGTAACCACATCTTTTACAAAGGATTGATCAATTTTTAATACATCAATCGGAAATTGCTTAATATAGCTTAGAGAAGAATAACCAGTTCCAAAATCATCGACAGAGATAATAACCCCTAAATCCTTTAGTTTTCGCAAAATAGGAATTGCTTCTTTAATATTCTCCATAACCCCTTCTGTAATCTCAATCTCCAGCAAGGACGGTTTAATATTAAATTTTTGAATAGAGTAACGTATCATTTCAACAAAATTGGGTTGTTGAAATTGCTTTGGTGAGATATTAACTGCTATACGCACATCCTTATGGTATAAAGTTTTCCATGTATTTATTTGCTCACATGCCTTTTCGATTACCCAGTTTCCAATAGAAATAATGAGACCTGTGTCTTCAGCAAGTGGGATAAAATCATTGGGTGCAACTAGTCCCAATGAAGGACTCTCCCATCTTAATAATGCTTCAAAACTATTAAATGTATGACTCTTTAAATCAATTTGTGGCTGATAATACAATTTTAGTTCATTTTTTTGGACTGCTTTTCGCAATTTTGTTTCTAATGATACTACATTTGTTAAATTTGAAGTCATATCAGAACGATAGAATTGATAATGTGCCTTACCTCTTTCTTTCACGCGAAAAAGTGCCTCATCCGCGTTCTTAATGATTTTCTCCATGTCATCTCCATCATATGGATACATACTAATTCCGATGCTCGGGCTAATATAGTATTCATGAGAGTTTAAGTAGAAGGAATTTGCAAAACTTGAGATAATACGTTGAACTAAGCTTGCTGTTTCTTGTCTATTTGTATTGGACAGGAGAATATTAAATTCATCTCCTCCCTGTCGATATACATGGCATTTATGATTTTTAAATTCTAATAATCGTTCCGCAACTTTTATGAGAATTTGATCTCCGACAATATGACCAAATGTATCATTGATATATTTAAACCGATCTAAATCAATCGTCATTAAGGCAAACGTAACTTTCTCTGTTTCAGCCTTCTTAATCTCCAGATTTAAATCTTCAACAAGGGCTCTTCTATTATAAAGACCCGTTAGCTGATCATGAAAGGACATATAGCGAATTTTTTCTGCCGTTTCCGCACGTTCAGAAATATCCCTTAAGATAACATAAATACCTCTAATGGTATCATTCACTTTAATGGGAACAAATTTTGTATGAATGGACAGTTTTTTTCCATTTTTGCTTTTTAACTTACAATCTAGCGATTGGGATGTTTCCGTTAATTTGCATTTTCTAAAGCTATCGTAAAATAAGGTATTACCCTCATCTATGAGTTCATACAGTGAAAACAGTGGCAGTTTTACATCACTAAAGTCAATTAACTTTAATCCAGTTGGATTCACTTCTTGAATAACCCCATCTAAGCTAACCGTGAATACGGCATCTAAATTATTTTGAACTAATGAACGATATTTCTGTTCGCTTTCATGCAACAATCGTTTTTCTTTAATGGACTCTGTAATATCTCTTGTGATGGATACAATATACTTTACTTCATTCTGTTCATCTATAATAGGCGTCAAAACAGATTCCGCATAAATGATATCGCCATTATCTGTCAGTATTTGATCTGTATAAATATGATTCTTCTTTGTTTCACATACAATCGTATATTCCTGTTGTAATCTATCAGCTATTTTCTTAGAAGAGACATCTTGAAACCCTTTCCCTATGAAATCAATTGGTAATTGAGAAAATAAAAAGGCAGCCTCATTGACAAAGATATACCGAAAAGTATTGTCTTTTTCTGCTTTCATAATAAATACCATATCTTTTATATACATAAAAATAATTTCAAAAATAATATTTTCTATATTTGATTTAGATTGTGCTATCATTTTCTTACTTGCATTATTCTTGTTAAATTCGTTCATCCATCTCATTCCTAACATGCAGCGATATATTATTTTGTTTCGAATAAGATTAACTCTATTAACAATCGCTATCCAATCTAATTTTCTTTTACTACTTTTATCGGCATATATATGAAAGTTTGTACTTAAATAGATAAAAAATTTAGTTTATTCGTATAAAAGGGCTAATCCTAGATTATTATTCTAATTTTAAAGAAATAACGGAAAAGATATTCTCTTTTTATTTCCTTTTCTCTCGTAAAAATAGTATAATAACTTGTACAATTTAGTAAGAAAGGAGCATTAACCGATTGAATAAGCAGCAAAAATATCCACCACCAATACAACCTACTGTTGAAAATCTTCTCCAAGCAATTTCTGTTGTAAATCGTCATGCAAAAACTGCTCCAAACCCAAAGTTTTTATATAAATTGAAGCATGACAGTTTACATAAGCTATTAGCAGAAGGCAAAGCAAAAAAAATGGGTCTACACTTCTCAAACAATCCAAAATATAGCCAACAACAATCAGATCTATTAATTGCATGTAAAAACTATACTTTTCATCTACCTCCAACTAAAAAGGATTTTGAGGAATTGCCACATTTAGGATCTCTCAATCAAAGTGTTCGAAATCCCAAATCAACTCTATCCTTAACACAATCAAAAAAGCTTTTATCCGTTTACACTGGTTTAAAAGAAGATTCGCCACCTAATCAAACATTCCGCAAAAAGCAATACCAAAAACCAGTATTTAAAAAGCTCGGTGAAAGCTATTAATTTTTGCTCTTTCTCAACTATTTGCAAAGGGGCTAATCCCTCTAATCAACTTATCTCTTTAACAAAGAAAAGCTGCCAAGCTATTTTGCTCTTAAGGTCAAAATAGCTTGGCAGCTTTCATTAAATCACATACTTTTCTTTTAAAACATAAGTATTATAAAATGATGTCGTCGATAATTTGAATTAATTCGTTAATCTCTGGTTTACTTACTTGGGCATTTGCTCCAACAACCTGCCCCTTATGTCTTAAACCCTCTGTAATTAATGACGAAAATATAACGACAGGTAACTTAGATAAGTTTGTATTATCTTTAACTAGCTTTGTTAGATGATGCCCGTCCATTTGTGGCATTTCAATATCTGTAATCATTAACTGGGCAACCTCGTCTATAGAAGTACCATTCTCCACATTTTTTGTTAAATAAGCTAATGCTTCACGACCATTTTCAAAAAATGTAATGTATTGAAAGCCTGCAGCGCTCAACGTATCTTCCAGTAATTTTCTTAGAAGGGCAGAATCTTCCACAACAATTAGTTTCTTATCACTTCTTGCTCTTTCCCCTAATTTTTTCACTTGTTGTACATTAATTCCGGATTCAGGATTAATATCTACCACTATTTTTTCAAAATCCAGCAGTAAAATCATCTCTCCGTTTAATTTAACTACACCAATTATTTGGCTTTCTGATCCATAATAAGTCTCAGATGGTTTCTCAATATTTTCCCATGATATCCGGTGGATTTGTGTAACATTATGAACATGGAAAACAATTTTTGTTTTATTGAATTCAGAAACAATATATTTATCTTTTTCAGGAGTATCAGAAGGAGCATATCCTAATACGTTTGCAAGATTAACTACTGTTAATACTTCTCCTCTTAGTTCCATTATTCCTTCTACATAGGGATGGGCATGTGGTATTGGAGTAATCGGTACTGGATTAATAATTTCCTTCACCTTAATAACATTTATACCAAAATTGTTCTTTCCAACACTAAATTCCACAATTTCAAGCTCATTTGTTCCAGATTCTAAAAGTATTCCTTTGTCGTTTTTCATTTATTTCTGTCCTTTCGTGGTTCTAAAAATTCGTTCATTTATGAAATCCACTTTTCAGTTATTTACCTATTCTTTATATCGGACTATTTATCTATTCTTAAAGTAAGTTTATTCAATTTTCTCCAATTAGAAACTATCTTTGCTCGCTAACAATATCCTCTTTTTTAATCCATCTAGCCAACAATTACTATACCTAATACAGTTATATTAAAAAAGACTGTTCCTAAAGGCAACAATCAAGCAGCTTTTTCCATTGGTTTCACCATTTACGGAATATCTGCTTTCGTTAGCCTTCTTGAACAGCCTAGCCTACCATTCTTCTTTTACGCGTGCATGGATTACTAATCCAATAATAGTTAAAATAATTAACGAGCCTAGCGCCATCCTGCTCGCTATATTTCCTAAATCAGCAAATATGAGTGTAATCGTACCATATACAAATGGACCGATAATGGAAGATACCTTACCAGAAAAGGCAAATAGTCCAAAGAACTGGCCTCTCTTCTCTTCTGGAGTAATATCAACAATATATGTTCTTGTCGTTACCCACATACTCCCTAGAGCAACTCCAAAAAGACTCCCAGCAATCCAAAATGCCCCTTGATTCCAAGCAAATGTTGCAATAATCAAAGCGATAACTAATAATATCCCTACATATCGTACAGCTCGATATGCTCCAACTTTTTTTGCAATATATCCAAAGATAAAGGATCCAATGATGCTTGCAATAGTTGACACAAGATATAGAATAATGAATTTACCTGAACTTATTTCAATAACTGTATTTGCATAATCTGCCATCATAGCAATTGTAGTTGCTAAGGCATCATTAAGAAAAAAATAGGCAAGCATAAAAGTAAAAATCTTTCGATAATTCCTCATCTGCTTAAAGGTTTCCACTATTTCACCATAGCCTGAGAAAATAGATTGCTTTTGGACATTTTCTTTTGGTTTGTCTTTAATGAAAAAAAATAATGGCAAGGATAAGAGCAAAAAGAGAATCCCAGTTGGTATAAATGATTGATTAAAAGCCCCGTCATCTATAAATAAATAAACAGATAATCCAATAAGTGTTCCGATATAACCTACTGCGACACCAAATCCGGAAATTAACGGGATTTGTTCCTTGCTACCTAAATCAGAAATCATTGAATCATAAAATACTAAGCTAGAATGATACGTAAATTTCGATAGTACAAAAAAAAGAACCACGAAACCTAAGGACAATGGTATTCCAAGTATCGTTTGTGAAAACTCAATAGACGAAAAGATCCCCATTGCAATTGTTCCTAGCACTGTTAATAGTGTCAGGATTACAATATATTTCTTCTTTTTTCCTGTTCTGTCCATAATTACTCCAAATAACGGTGTAAAGATAACTAATAAAATGCTTGCAAGGGCATTTGCATACGAAATAAACGTGGATGCTATTTGTTGCTGTACCTCACCTGAACCAATCATTCCCTTTAAATAGAAGGGGAAAAAGACTGTATTAATATTAGACGAAAAAATGGTATTAGCAGCATCATATAATGCCCAAGAAAGAATGGGCAAGGAAAAATACAACGCCCATCCTTTTTTTTCCATTTGAACTTTATTTGTTACTGACTCCATCCATCAAGCTCTCCTCTCCAAAAAGCAAGTATGACATTTTATTTACTGTTCGTTGTCCCCGATAGGAAATAAAACGCATTATTTTCTCACCACAAGAGAACCAACAATTAAATCATGTAATGCTTGTTTTTTCTCTGTAAAAGCAGCCAAAATAAAACCAATCAAAAGGATTCCCGATAAAAGACTTGATACTACATATCTTCCTAGGCTTCTCCAAAAAGATAATCTATTCCCATTTTTATCTGTTACCTTTAACCCTAAAAGTTTTTTCCCAATTGTCGCTTGCCATTTTGATGAATGAAGTAGCGAATAATAAAAAAGACTAATAAGCAAACATATACCCATTGTTCCAAAAAATGCGGTCATCATCGGTCCTATTATCGATAACATTTCTGCATCAGATAATGTGTCTACACTTGCTGGATCCATTAATAGCTCTTCCGGGATTTCCATTGAATTTACAAACAAAGCAAAAATGACATTTGAAAGAATTAATAAGGGAATCCCGATAATAATACTATCGATTACCCATGCTCCAAAGCGAATCCAAAATCCTGCATATTCAGGTTGTTCGTTTTTTTCTATATGTATTGTTGTTACCATTTAATTTCCCCCTCCTATTCTTATGATAAATGGAATTTATTATCTAAACAACCTTTTTTATGTAATAGGTGAAAGGTTTACAATTTTTATACAATTAATGAATTCCTTTGTTTCCTTCCTTCTTTAAATATTCATAAAATGTTTATATTTTTTTTACTATTTCGTGAAAAGTATAACAAAGACCTAGACGATTTAGTGCAATTGGAATAATCTAAAAGTGTAAGCAAGTGAAGGAGAGAATGAAAAGATAATTGCTAAAATATATTTAAAGAGAGGACGAGTACACAATGAAGGGTACTGCAATTCTTTTTCATGAAGACTTATCTGTAACTTTTTTAGAAAATATTGACTTAGAAGCATGGAAAAAACACGAAGAAACTGTACAAATAACGGAAAAATTAGAGAATCATGAGCAATTATTCCTAATGGAAGAAGACGTTGATTGGGATTATGGTTACTAATTCACGATAAATAGATAGAGCTGTGATTGATTTTTTTGTCACTGCTCTTTTTTATTTTGTCTATGGTTTTCAATAATCTCCGCTTTTGATATCATAATAGAATACATTATGATGGGAGACTTAATATGGAACATTTAATCAATAAAAAAGTTAAAAATATTGAGATTTCTGGCATTAGGAAGTTCTCTAATATGGTCGCTGGAAAGGAAGGGATGATTTCTTTAACGATTGGTCAGCCAGATTTTCCGACACCTCTTCATATTAAAGAAGCTGCTAAAACGTCTATTGACGAAAATTTCACTTCCTACACACATAATGCTGGGGAGCTAGAATTACGGAAAGCAGCATCACAGTTCGTACATAATAAATATAATCTTTCTTATGATCCTTCTAATGAAGTGCTTGTTACAGTTGGAGCTAGTGAAGCAATAGATGTTACCTTTCGAACCATTCTCGATAAAGGAGTCGAAGTAATACTCCCTGGTCCTGTATATCCTGGATATGAGCCAATTATCCGTTTATGTGATGCTATTCCAGTATATGCAGACATTCGTGATACCTCCTTTCGTTTTACAGCTGACGTAATAAAAAAATACATCACAGAAAAAACTAGATGTATTGTCTTGCCATACCCATCCAATCCTACAGGAGTCAGCTTATCGAAAGAAGAATTAATGGAAATTGCTGCTCTTATTAAGGGTAAAGACATCTTTATTTTAGCAGATGAAATATATAGTGAATTACTCTATGATCAAAAGCATGTATCTATTGCTGAGTTTCTCCGTGAACAAACCATTGTCATTAACGGACTATCTAAATCCCATAGTATGACCGGCTGGAGAATTGGACTATTATTTGCACCAGCATATCTTAGTCAGCAAATTATTAAAGTACATCAATATAATGTAACTTGCGCCTCCTCTGTCTCTCAGAGAGCTGCACTAGAGGCGTTAACAGTTGGTATAAATGATGCCGAGCCAATGAGAGATGACTATCGAATGCGAAGAGAATATGTATATAATCGCTTAACTTCTATCGGATTGGACGTAGTAATGCCAGATGGTGCTTTTTACTTTTTCATAAAAGTACCGACAACAAAGTTGAATTCCTTTGACTTTTGTCTCGATTTAGTTGATAAAGTAAATTTAGCGGTTGTTCCTGGCAGTGCTTTTTCTGCATTAGGAGAAGGATATTTCCGGATTTCATTTGCCTATTCAATGGAAACATTAGAAGAAGCATGTAATCGATTAGAGAAATATATGACAACGTATATGAATTAGAAGCAAAGAGCTTCCACAGATGTGGAAGCTCTTTATTATCAATCCCAATATTTAAATAAAGCTTGTGTGCCGCTTTCTTCTTCTCCTTTAGCAGATAAATGGCTATATAATGTTTCTGCAAGAGATAGACCAGGTGTTTCCATATTCATTTCTTCTGCTTCTTTAAGAGCAATCCGCATGTCTTTAATAAAATGCTTTATATAGAAACCTGGTTCAAAATCGCCTTTTATCATTCTTGGCGCAAGATTACTTAAAGAGAAGCTTCCTGCTGCACCAGTTGATATGCTTTCTAGAACTTTCTCTGGATCTAATCCTGCCTTCTTTGCATAAACAATTGCTTCTGAAACGCCAATCATGGTAGAGGCTATAGCAATTTGATTACACATTTTTGTATGCTGACCAGAGCCTGCAGGTCCTTGATAAACGATATTTGTGCCTAATATCTCAAAGATGGACTGAAGTTCTTTATACACCTCTTCGTCCCCACCAACCATAATAGATAATTTTGCATCTCTTGCTCCTACATCTCCACCGCTAACTGGCGCATCCACAGCATAAATATTTTTCTTTTTTGCTTCTTCATATATTTTCTTCGCAAGGCTAGGAGTAGATGTTGTCATATCGATTAAATAGGTATTTTCACTTGCATTGTTAACTAATCCATTCTCCCCCAAATAGACTTCTTCTACATCTTTTGGATAACCAATAATCGTAATAATTACATTCGCCTTTAAAGCCATCTCGTATGGACTGTCTACCCATTCTGCACCTTCTTCTACAAGGTCGCTTGCTTTTTCTTTCGTGCGATTATGTACAATAACAGGATAACCTGCCTGTAATAAATGTCTTGCCATACTTTTCCCCATTACTCCTGTACCGATAAAGCCAATGGTAGTAGTTTCTTTTGCCAACATGCTATTCCTCTCCTTTATACAATGTTCCAATTTTATTTAAACATTGTTTTTCTTTATAGTAACATGAAAACATTTATAAATGTCTAAATTCTCTTCTAAAGTCGTACTCACAATGACTGAAAAACTACCCATTATACAAATCTTTACACCGATTTTATATAAAGGGTAGTTTTTTTCAACTTATTTACGTAATATCCTCACTATAAGGACTTTCATTATTTCCATTGCAATTACAGCAGCGATTGCTAAGCCAGTTGCTATTAACCATTCATTCATGCCAAACGAAGCTGGAATAGCAAAGACTTCTCTAGCGAATGGCAAGATAGTAATCAAATATAACAAGAAGCATATTCCAACAGCACCTAATACATATTTATTGGAAAATAACCCAACACCAAAAATCGTTTGTGTACTAGATCTTGCAGCAAAAGTCTGCAAAGAACGTGAAAGAATTAAGGTGGTGAAAGCCATAGCGACTCCTAATTCATCCGAATGTTGTAATCCAATATAATGGGAGATAATAACTGCTATACCAATTAATACTCCTCTTACAACGACTGCTCGAAGTGTTCCGCCGGCAAAGATTCCCTCATTAACATCCCTTGGTTTGCGCTTCATTACGCCTGGCTCTGATTTTTCCATGCCAAGGGCAATCGCTGGTAAGGAATCATTCACTAAATTAATAAATAACAGCTGTAATGCTGTAAAAGGATTAGCCCAACCTGCTATTACCGCAAATAATATAGCAATAATTGCTCCAAAATTCCCTGCAAATAAATAACCAATTGATTTTTTTATATTATCAAAAACAGTTCTTCCTACACCAACAGCATTAACAATTGATACAAAATTATCATCTGTTAAGATCATATCTGCTGAATCTTTGGCCACATCGGTTCCACTTCCCATTGCAATACCGATATCAGCCTGTTTTAAAGCTGGCGCATCATTGACACCATCTCCTGTCATAGCAACAATTCGATTTTTCTTTTGCCACGCTCGAACAATTCGAATTTTATTCTCAGGAGACACACGAGCATAAACAGATATATCCTCCAATTTATGGTCTAATTCTGCTTCCGATAAAGCATCTAACTCTTGACCAGTTAAGGCAATATCGTTCTCTTCCATTAAACCGATTTTGCGACCAATTGCCTGGGCAGTTGTTTTATGATCCCCAGTAATCATCACAGTACGTATACCTGCATTCTTTGTTTGTTCAATTGATCCATATACTGCCTCTCGGGGAGGATCCATCATGGCACTTAACCCTACTAGGATAATATCTGCTTCCTCTTCTTCCGTAATCGTCATTTTATCTTTCGGCATGATTTTATATCCATATGCTAGTACTCGTAATGCTTGACGGGAGAAATCTTCATTTGCTTCCTGAAATTTGTTTAACCATTCATTTGTAAAAGGTTCTTCTTTTTCATTGACTAGCACTTTCGTAGCCCGACTGAACATTACATCTGGGCCACCCTTTATAAGCATAAGCCGTTGATTATCAATCGTATGGACGGTAGACATTAACTTTCGATCTGAATCAAACGGTAGTTCTGCTTCTCTTGGATATCTTAAACGAATTTCTTCATAGCTTCTTTTTCCATCATTATAGAAATTAATCAAAGCAACTTCCGTTGGATCTCCTACTTCCCTATTTTCTTTATTAATATAAGAATCATTACATAAAACCGCTATATTTAAGAGTAATCTTTCTGATTGATTCCAATGGGCGGGATCTTCTGGGAGATGCTCTCTTTCTCCTTCTGGAATGAAGTAATCTGTTACGGTCATTTTATTTTGTGTCAATGTCCCTGTCTTATCTGTGCAAATCACACTTGTAGAACCCAATGTTTCTACTGCAGGCAATTTACGAATTATAGCACTTTGTTTAGCCATTTTATTTGTTCCAACAGACAGAACAATCGTAACAATGGAGGATAGAGCCTCCGGAATAGCGGCCACCGCCACTGCAACTGCAAATAATAATGCATTCAAAATAGACGTGGTGACATCTACCGTTTCATCTCCCAACCATATTCTTAATGCTTGGATGGCAAAAATAAGAATAGATAAAAGAAGAATTCCTACTCCTAATTTCTTACTAAATTCTGCAAGCTTCTGTTGTAATGGTGTCTGTTTTTCTTCAGCAGTATTTAGCATATCTGCAATTTTACCTATTTCCGTTTTTTCTCCAGTACCTGTTACTACAAAAGTACCTCGTCCATAAACAACCAGCGAACTACTATAGACCATATTAATACGGTCACCAAGCGCAGATTCTTCTAATATAACCTTATCTTGTTTCTCAATCGCTTCTGATTCCCCTGTTAACATCCCCTCATTCACTTTTAAGGAACCACTTTCTACAATTCGTCCATCAGCTGGAACATAGTCACCAGCTTCTAGGAAAACAATATCACCTGGAACTAGCTCACGGGCTGGAATTGTACTATTCGTGTTATCTCGTCTCACCTTAGCCTCTGGTGCACTCATATTTCGCAAGGCATCTAATGAACTTTCTGCTTTTTTTGTTTGAATAACACTAATAACCGAGTTAAGCAATAGTACTAAAAATATGATTAAGGATTCGACAAATTTACCCATTATCAATTGGATAATGATTACTACTAATAACACAATAACCATCGGATCTTTAAACGTTTCTAAAAAGAGCTTCCATGTTGGCACTTTTTCTTTATCTTGGAGCTCATTATATCCTTCTTTTTCCAAAAGTGACTTTACTTTGTCTGATGATAAACCTTGTGCAGATGACTGTAACTCTTTTAATACGACGTCTTTTTCCTTTTGATAAAAATCCATGTGACTTTATTCAACTCCTTATTGTTCTGTCCTGACTTTTTTTGCACTTAACATAAACGAAAAAGCAATTCTTTGTACATATGTATAATAAAAAATCCTTTTTTAAACCACTTCCCATTATTTATTCTCCATAAACCTGTCCAATAATATGGAAAAACTATTTTCGTAAAGTTTGTTATACGATAACAGCTAAAAGTACTTTACATCCTTGCGAGAAAATAGAGCCTACTCGGTATAACTCAGTGGCCACTGAAAAAGTGAATTACCTGGTGAATGGTAGTTACCAAACCATTCTAACTTAGTGTAGGTTTTTGTTTTCCGAGGCTTATTATTCACTTTCAAATAAATAAAACCTCATTTTATTTGGAAAACTAGACTTTTTCAGTGCCCTGATAACTCATGAGTGAGGGCATTTACCTCAAACCACTCGGACCCTTTAAAAATAGTCGAGTTGATTTCCCACCTATTTTCCTTACTCATTATAGTCATAGAGTTTAAGAATGAATATACGAATATTTTACCTCTATCCTTTGCTTTTCATGTATGAATCTTTATAACCACATAAAAAACTGACTAGAATCATCTAGTCAGTTCAAATAAGGGGAAAATGAGAATAGCGTTAAGCTAACTTGTAAAAGAGCTTATGCTATTTTTATTTATACCCACTATTTTTAAGGATAAACCTATTTTATTCAGAAAGTTTTGCTGCAGCTTTAACTGCTTCCATAACTTCTTCTGTTGTAGACATTTGTAATGCTTTTTCTGCTAATTCTTCCATTTCCTTTTTAGAAAGGTTTAGAATTTGTGATCTTGCTTTTAAGATAGATGTAGCACTCATAGAGAATTCATCTAGGCCTAATCCTAATAATAAAGGAATTGCTGTTTCATCTCCTGCCATCTCTCCACACATACCTGCCCATTTACCTTCTTTATGCGCTGCATCGATAACCATTTTAACAAGACGTAAAATAGAAGGATTGTATGGTTGGTAAAGATAAGAAACACGCTCATTCATACGGTCTGCAGCCATTGTGTATTGGATTAAGTCATTTGTACCAATACTGAAGAAGTCAACTTCTTTAGCAAATTGATCTGCAAGAACTGCAGTAGAAGGAATTTCAACCATGATACCTAATTCAATTTTTTCTGCTACTTGAACGCCTTCACTTGTTAAGTTAGCTTTTTCTTCTTCTAAAAGAGCTTTTGCTTGGCGGAACTCATTTAATGTAGCAATCATTGGGAACATGATTTTTAGATTTCCATATGAGCTTGCACGTAATAATGCTCTTAATTGCGTACGGAAAATATCTTGCTCCTCTAGACATAAACGAATTGCACGGAAACCTAAGAACGGGTTCATTTCTTTTGGTAAATCTAAATATGGAAGCTCTTTATCTCCACCAATATCTAATGTGCGAACTACAACTGGCTTCCCTTTCATTCCTTCAAGGACAGCTTTGTAAGATTCAAACTGTTCATCTTCTGTAGGGAGCTGATCTCTACCCATGTAAAGGAATTCAGTACGGTATAAACCAACTGCTTCCCCACCGTTATTAATAACACCTTCTAAATCATTTGGTGTACCAATATTTGCTGCAAGCTCTACATGAACACCATCAGAGCTAACTGTTTGTTCATTCACAAGTTTTGCCCATTCTGCTTTTTGTTGTTCATATTGTTCTGCAGTCTTTTTATAGCTTTCTACCATTTCAGGTGTTGGATTAATATGGATTTCTCCTTTTAATCCATCAACAATTACTAAATCGCCATTATTAATTTCATCTGTAGCCTTTTTAGTACCGACAACAGCAGGAATTTCTAAAGAGCGAGCCATGATTGCTGAATGAGAAGTTCTACCGCCAATATCAGTTGTGAATCCTTTAACAAATTGACGGTTAAGCTGTGCAGTATCAGATGGTGTTAAATCTTCTGCGACTACCACTACTTCTTCAGAAATCATACTTGGGTTTGCTAAATGTACGCCTAAAAGATGAGACATTACACGCTTTGTAACGTCACGAATGTCAGCAGCTCTTTCTTGCATATATTCATTATCCATCGATTCAAACATAGTAATAAACATATCTGTTGTTTCTTTTAATGCATATTCTGCATTCACTAGGTCTGTTTTAATTTTATCTTCAATAGGTGCAATTAATTCTGGATCACTTAATACTAATAAATGTGCTTCAAAAATCGCAGCTTTATCCGCACCAAGCTCTTTATTAGCTTTTTCCCGAATAGCTTCTAATTCTGATTTTGCTTTCGTTAAAGCATCTTGAAAACGAGAAATTTCATTTTCAGCATTTTCTACACTAGTCTTTTCAAATGAAAGATCTGGTTCAACTAAACGATAAGCTTTTGCAATGGCTATTCCACTAGATGCAGCAATTCCTTGTAAAAAACTCATTATTCTGCTAAACCTTCTTTATTTAACGTTTCTTGTAATCCATTAATAGCTTCTTGCTCGTCATTACCTTCTGCGATAATTTTAATTTCAGCACCTTGAGCAATTCCTAATGACATAACACCCATAATCGATTTAAGATTTACTTTTTTCTCTTTGTATTCTAATTGAATATCTGAATCAAATTTGCTAGCTGCTTGTACTAAAAGTGTTGCTGGTCTAGCATGAATTCCTGTATCTGCAATAACTTTAAATTGTTTTTCTACCATAATAAAATCATTCTCCTTTATCGATTAAGTTATAAGATGTAACCATATAGATAAACTTTTCAAACTTAAACAACCTTAATATAAATTAACAATTGTTTATCATTAATAATATATAATTTTTATATTACAATTGTAAACTGAAAGCTATGTATTTTGTCGAAAAATATCGCTGTCTATGCACACAAACTTTCTTCACAACCATTTATAGCATCTTCTAAGAAGAAGAGAACATGTAATGACCTGTTCAAAATAGGCAGGCAATTTAAGTTTTTGAAAAAGACATCTCAAATGAAAGAATAGCATTTCTTTCTTATATAGACAATCAAAATTTATTAAACGACAAAAATTTGTTCACTTTATGGCGAAAATTAGCATTTTTTATTTGATAAACCTACACTTGGTGTAAAGTTACTGCCTGTTTAGTAAAATCCCCTAATTATCAACTTTTATACAATTAAAAATGGTGACTGTCCACTTAAAAAGATTATTGTAATTGAATGGGACATCTTATGAAAACAGTTAAAATGTGAACAAAGCTCTGTAACAAATCCTTCAAACATTTGTATAGAAAACTTTTATTAGTCGAAAAATATATTGCAATCTCTCGTTAAACAAGCTTTAATATTATTGAACTTTCAAATATGAATAGTTAATCTAATAAAATTAACCGTTTCAGTGGTATGCGTCATTTATCCACTGATTGTTAGTTGGAACGATTCAGCTTTGTATGGACAGTTGATTCCCATCTATTTTCCTCGAATACCATAAGCTTACGGTTAAGATATAAAGCTAGCGTATTCGTCAAGTTCACGCGATTTAACATGATAAATATAATTTTTATTGGAGAAAAAAATAAAGGGAGGGAGAATATGAGATACAAACGTAATGAAGCTTTTCGTTACCAATTGAATGATTCTCTTGACGCTATATTTACACTAAAGGTTGAGGAAGACACACTTTCTAGTAAAGGGCATGCTCTTATCTATAATATAAGTCCCAATGGATTAAGATTTCGGACAGAATATGACTTACCTGTTGGTGATTCGCGCTTATTATTACAACTTCAGTTCATTTTAAATGGAAACGAGATAATTATGCCTGGCCATATAACCTGGAAGAAAAAAATCGGGATTCTATTTGAATATGGTTTTGAAGGAAAGGAAAATAATGAAGCAAAACAGAAGATAATCAACGGCTTAAAAGAACTTTCTCGAATAGATAATAAAGATACGCTTTAAAAGAGTGCGTATTTATTACACACATCTAAATATTCTTCCACTTCACTCGACCACTGAACTTTTGCAGTGGTCTCCTTTTTTTGTTGCGGTACTTTCCGTCCTTGCTAATCTCCTCAACAAGTTGATCTATATTTTTTACTCCCCAAAGTTAACATTTCACCTGTTTAAAATCTTTTAAATAAACTCATTTTCTATGTTAATTTGGATAGAAAGGAATAAAAAGATTTCCATCAGTGGAGTTGCCTTAAAACTCCACCGATGAATAATTAGCAAACAGTTTTTCAGTGTCCGTCGTTTAAAATGGATCTAAAGCTAAGTGCCCTATTTTTCAACTTCTTGGCTCGTCCATATATTTATATGTAACATCTCCGCCAATTTCTGCAATTCCTTTAAAATGCTTAAAGTCTTCTCTCTTTACCAATTCTGATCGAAAAGTGAGAAATTCCTCTTTTTTAACTCGATAACTTTCTATTTCTTTATTCTTTAACTGTTCTAATATTTTTTCTGCCAATTCCTTATTCATGCCACTCACCAATTACCCTTTCTATCTTTTTTTCAGTCCATATTTTAATTTATTGTAATATTTTAAGCAAAGAATTCTACACTTTTCCTTTTTTAATATTATTTTTTGATATTATTATGGATATTTTTTTTAATTATGTTATAATATCATCTAATATTAGGATAGTGTAACCATTAGTGATAGTCAAAAAAATAGGATAATGAAGTCCAAATTACTTCCTTCACTTTCTTTTATATTAAAAATACATAATTTTTCGATAAACAGCATTTCCCTTTATTTCATCATGCTAGGTAGAACTTACCTTCAAGCAGCAACGAAAAAAGACTATTTCAAAAAAGTAAATGATACACATTTTATTTGCAGTTTCATAGTATATATTTATTAAGATTACTATACTGCTATTTTTTACGAATAAGTTCTAATAGTGCAAACTATAATCAGAATTTATATAAAATTTGGAATGATAAGGAGAGATTTGAGTGAAAAGAGCTGAGGTTGGAAATATAATTGAATTTAGAGGGTTACAAGGAATTGTTGAAAAAGTAAATGAAAATTCAGTTATTGTAGACTTAACTTATATGAATAACTATCGTGATTTAGAATTAGAGCAAAGAACAGTTGTTAACCACAAAAACTATCGTATCATTAAATAATGTTCAAAAAAGAAGTCTATATAGGGATTGCCTCCTTTTATTGACTTCTTTTTTGTATGCGCTTTATTTCTTCCTTATAATAAGGAAGAAACTATTCTTCCGCCAATTCTTTTTTTGTTTTTACTTTCCCATGAGGCTTTTGTTTCTGCTTACGAACAGCCCATTCTCTTTCTTTTTCTCTATGTGCTTTTGACATCTTCTTCACCTCCATCCTTCGTTATATAATAAACATTATCACCTTTTTTATCCCTATTAATAGCTACAAACTTATCCCATTTTCCAAGTGAATTTCCGCTCCAATATTCCATGCGCTTAAAAGAAATATTTGGTTGACCACATGAAAAAAAACTGTTAACATCACATTATATTTCTTAAATAAATTACATGCTATGAATGTTATGGATCAAACTATAACAGGAGCAGCTTCTGGAGAGACCGTTTGGATTCCTAAACGGCACCGAAGGATTCACAATCTCAGGTAAAAGGACAGAAGAACAACCAATACATATTTATAATCATGTCCTGGTTCTTCTTATCCTTTGAAACAGATTGGTGTATCCAATCTGTTTTTTTCATACATTCATTAAATCGTTTTATTTGAGAAGCAAACAAAATTGCGAGGTATGAGGTGAAATAATGGTTCAACAACGTCGAGCAGTCGTAAGTGTCATTGGAAAAGATCAAATTGGGATTATCAGTAAGGTAACAACAATCCTTTCTAATAATCACATTAATATTCTAGATATCAGTCAAACCATTCTACAAGATTTCTTTACAATGATGATGTTAGTAGATATTACCGATAAAGAGAACTTGGATAACTTAACACAACAGTTTGATGAATTAAGCGAGCAACTTCATTTAAAAATTAATATCCAATTAGAAGAAATTTTTCAATCCATGCACCGTGTTTAAGAAAAGAGGGTCAGAAAATGAAAATTGCATTGAATGAAATGATGGAAACCATTAATATGGTACAGATGGAAAATCTTGATATTCGTACTGTTACGATGGGAATCAGCCTTTATGATTGTGCTGATTCAGATTTTCAAAAGTTAAATGAGTCTGTCTATAAAAAAATTACAAAGTATGCAAGCAAATTAACCGAAGTAGCAAATGCTGTTGAAAAGGAATATGGAATTCCCATTATTAATAAGCGTATTTCTATCACTCCAATTGCAGAAATTCTAGGAAATAGTACAGTAGAACAAGCAGTAACCCTAGCAAAAACATTAGATAAAGCCGCAAAAGATTTAAATGTAGATTTTATAGGTGGGTATTCTGCCCTTGTACATAAGGGGATTACTAAAGGTGATCAAACATTATTAGCTGCCCTTCCAGAGGCACTTTCTGTGACAGAACGCGTTTGTGCCTCCGTATCTGTTGCTACGACTAGAACCGGTATTAATATGGATGCAGTAAAACAAATGGGTGAAATAATTAAAAAAGCTGCTGAAAATACAAAAGATCAAAATGGTCTAGCATGTGCTAAGCTAGTAGTTTTCTGTAATCCTGTTGAAGATAACCCATTTATGGCTGGAGCCTTCCATGGAGCAGGTGAAGGAGAAGTTGTAATCAATGTTGGTGTTAGTGGACCTGGCGTTGTATTAAGTGCATTGAAGAAATATCCTGAAGCTGATTTAGGAGAAGTCTCAGAAATCATCAAAAAAACAACTTTTAAAATAACTCGAGCTGGGGAATTAATTGGACGAGTAGTTGCGGAACGTTTAGATGTACCATTTGGAATTATGGATTTATCCCTTGCACCGACTAATGCTATTAATGATAGTGTTGCAGAAATATTAGAAGAGATTGGTTTGGAACGTGTCGGAACACATGGGACCATTGCAGCATTAGCTTTAATGAACGACGCAGTTAAAAAAGGTGGAGCAATGGCAAGTAGTTATGTTGGTGGATTAAGTGGCGCCTTCATTCCAGTAAGTGAGGATAATGGAATGATTAAAGGAATTTTAGATGACAGCTTAACCCTTTCTAAACTGGAAGCAATGACTTGTGTATGCTCTGTTGGACTTGATATGATTGCCCTGACTGGAGATGTTACAGCAGCTACGTTATCAGCAATCATTGCCGATGAAGCAGCTATTGGAATGATTAATAAAAAAACAACAGCTGTCCGTGTCATTCCTGTCCCTGGAAAGAAAGAGGGAGAAATCGTAGAATTCGGCGGTCTTTTAGGTCGAGCACCTGTAATGGGAGTTAATCCATTTAGTTCAGCTAAACTCATTGACCGAGGCGGACGTATACCATCTCCCCTACAAGCATTAATTAACTAATAGTATCTTTACATGACAAATACATGAGGCTGGGACATAAGCATTTCATTCAACAATAAACACGAACTATTATGTAATTAATTTGCATGAAAATTCGTGTTTATTGTTTTGAAAAAGGTTTAAAAAACGAAGTGTAATGGAGCGGAGGATGCTCGACTCCTGCGGGAAATAGAGGAAAGGCTGAGACCCCGCAGCGCAGCGAGGAGGCTTAGCTTCCTCCCCGGCGCATCGTGCGTCCGTAGCGCAATGGAACGACTTAGTTTTTACACCTGACTATATTTAAAAACATAGAAAACCATCATGAGAAAGTAGCTTTATTTAAAAGCTACTTTAGAGATTATTCGTCTTTAAAGATTAGTTTTTTAGTTTTGTCCCAGCCTCACCTTCTTGTTAGAAGCGAAAACCAATTATTTAGGCACAGGTTTAATCCATAAGAACAGCAAGAATACTAAGCTTATGTAACCAAATATAGGATATAAAAAGGATAATAATGTGCCATACTGTACGAAACTAATTAAATAGGAAACCAAAATAATTCCACCGATTATTACCATACTTGGTAAAGGAATGAAGCTCCGCAACTGCCTCTCTAACCCATAAATATTCCCGATTACCGAACTGAAAATTTCTCCATATATGACTAAAATATAAACCCATGAAAGCTGTGGAGCTAAATTTTTCATAATAATAGCCATAGGAATAGAATACAGATAAACATCCTTCAGCATAATAAGGGAAAAATGACTGGATATTAGAATCATCATTAGAGCAATTCCACCTAAAATACCTCCCCATTTAACCACTTCTTCATCACCAATTTCAGAGGCTGCAGGTACTAGCACAGCAATTGCTAAAGCCAAATTTAAGGCAGTATACGAAAACGGAGAGCTGATCGTTTTCCAAGTAATGGTCTCCATTTGAAATATCTCTCCCAAAAATCCTGGCAAAGAAATAGAAAGTATAAAGAGAATAAAGCTGAAACTGATCATAATAGGTACAACAAATGTGTTTACGGCAAATAACCCTCTTGTTCCTACCATCATAACCATTAAAGAAAGGACAATTGTAAAAATGACGCCAACCGTTTTATCTAGGCCGAGCTGCTCTTCAAATACAGCACCAGCTCCTGAAAACATCACAGCACAGACTCCTATTAGCATAAGTAATAATAGAATGTTAATCATTGTTCCTATGACATTACCAAATAAGTAAATAGTAAACTCTTGATAGGAAGATGCCTTTATTTTGACCGAAATACGCATTAGTTTCGCCCCAAAATACGCAAAAATAAATCCACTTACAATGATTCCTAACAAGCCGATAAATCCATATTGTGAAAAAAAGACTACTATCTCTCTTCCTGTCGCAAATCCAGCACCGACAACAGTACCTACATACACCGCTGCTAGCTGTATTGCAGCATACCATTTATTTTTCACAGATTTCCCTCCCTACATCAACTATATGTAGAAATGGACAAACAATGACGAGCATTTTCTCTAAATAAAAAATAAATTTTTAAATGAAATAGCTTCCTAATTTTGAACAAGAATATTTACATTTGGATTAGGAAGAACCCAGTCTATCTTCCTCCCATTCTGTATGCAAGTAAAGAGTCTTCAGGAGATTTTTAAACGGAATAAAATTCCATTAATATTTTTTAAGCAAAAAACTTGAAAGTCAAAAAAGGTCAAAGTATAATCATAATTACAAAAGGTCAATATTAGTCAAAATCAAAAGGAGGATATTTAATGATGAAATGTGAAATTTGCCAACAAAACAGTGCCACAATCAGCTTACGATTTGTATTAAACAATATGGAAAGCACAATGAATATTTGTCATGTTTGCTATCAAAAAGAAAAGCAAAAAATGACAGCACAAAACGGCCCAATGTTTTTCCAACCTTCCCCTTTTGACGAGTTATTTCAATCACTTAACCAATCAAATTCATTAGGGGGAGCTAGTGCTTCAAAGGAAGCTCCTTTTATTAATAACAATAAAAAAGCTGGCATTCTCGATAAACATGGGAAAAACTTAAATCAAATGGCTAATGCTGGTTTGATTGACCCAGTTATCGGAAGAGAAAATGAAATTGAACGTATAATCGAGATTCTAAATCGAAGAAATAAAAATAATCCAGTACTAATCGGGGAACCTGGTGTCGGGAAAACAGCGATAGCAGAAGGATTAGCTTTAAAAATTATGGAAGGCAATGTTCCAAAAAAATTACAAAATAAAGAAATTTACTTATTAGATGTGGCTTCCCTTGTATCAAATACAGGTATTCGCGGTCAATTTGAAGAAAAAATGAAGCAAGTCATTCAAGAAGTACAAGCTAGAAAAAATGTTATTGTCTTTATTGACGAAATCCATCAGTTAGTAGGTGCAGGCTCTGCAGAAGGCTCTATGGATGCTGGGAATATTTTAAAACCAGCATTAGCTCGCGGCGAACTGCATATCATTGGGGCAACAACCTTAAAAGAATATCGTCAAATCGAAAAGGATGCTGCCTTAGAGCGACGATTCCAGCCAGTGCAAGTAAGTGAGCCATCTGTGGAAGCTACATTATCGATTTTAAATGGCATTAAGGATAAATATGAAAAATTCCATGAAGTTTCTTACACGGAAGATGCAATAAAAGCATGTACTGAGCTATCCCATCGTTATATTCAAGACCGCTTCTTACCAGATAAAGCGATTGACTTAATGGATGAGGCTGGTTCTAAAATGAATCTTTCTTCTACTTATCAAAACACGGAAGAAATCGAAAATCGTCTTGCTATGATAGCAAAAGAAAAAGAAAAAGTATTAAAAGAAGAAAATTATGAAAAAGCAGCTCAACTGCGCAAAGAAGAACAACAGCTTGAAAAGGCATTAAATGAACCAAACAATGATGATAAGCCGATTGTGGATGTTGCCCTTATCCAGCAATTAATCGAAAAGAAAACGGGCATTCCAGTAGGAAAATTACAGGAAGATGAACAGCAAAAAATGAAGTTTTTAAGTGATCGATTAGCAGCAAAAGTAATTGGACAGGATGAGGCTGTTCGCAAAGTGGCTAAAGCCATTAAACGTAGTAGAGCAGGACTTAAATCAAAAACGAGACCAATTGGTAGCTTCCTTTTCGTCGGTCCAACTGGTGTGGGGAAAACGGAACTTACCAAAACACTAGCAGAAGAATTATTCGGCAGCAAGGATAGTATGATTCGCCTAGATATGAGTGAATATATGGAGAAACATAGCATTAGTAAAATCATTGGTTCTCCTCCAGGATATGTTGGTCATGAAGAAGCAGGACAATTAACAGAAAAAGTTAGAAGAAATCCATATAGCATTATTCTGCTAGATGAAATCGAAAAAGCACATCCTGATATTCAATCCATCTTCTTGCAAATTCTAGAAGACGGACGCTTAACAGATAGCCAAGGACGCACTGTCAGCTTTAAAGACTCTGTTATTATTATGACAAGTAATGCAAGTGTCGCCCATAAACATAGGGTTGTTGGCTTTGGAAATAATGATGCAATCGAAGAAAGCAATCTTTTACAAACATTAGGAAACTTCTTTAAACCAGAATTCCTTAACCGCTTTGATGCGATTATCGAGTTTAAATCATTGGAAAAAGAACACTTACTACAAATTACAGACTTATTATTAGAGGAACTTTCTCATAATTTACAAGAACAGCAAATCACTTTACAAGTAACCGAAACGGCCAAAGAGAAAATCGTAGAATTAGGAACACATCCAAGCTTTGGTGCTCGTCCTTTAAGAAGAGTAATTCAAGAGCATTTAGAAGATCAATTAGCAGATGTTATTCTCGATGAGCCAACAGTTAAAGAATTAACTGCAGTTATTGAGGATGACCAAATTAAGGTCAAACCAGTGCAAACACAATCTATTAGTCAGTAAATAAAAAGAAAACCGTGGGGCAATCCCACGGTTTTCTTTTATAGATTTCGGTCATCTACAGAACTTAACCACTCATCAATTACGCCGACAACTGACTCTACACAGCCATTTTCAAATGGAGAGATTAAATTAGCCTCTTTCACTAATTCCGTAAACGGCATGCTTCCCCCTAATTTGCATAGCTTAACATAATCAGCCCAAGCATCTTCTTGATTCTCTCTTGAACGTTTCCAGAATTGGAATGCACAGATTTGCGCCAATGTATAATCAATATAATAAAATGGAGAACTAAAAATATGCCCTTGCTTTTGCCAGAAGCCACCATTCTCTAGAAACTCATTTCCATCATAATCAAGATGTGGACTATATTTTTTTTCGATATTTCTCCAAGCCTGTTTTCTTTCTTTTGGAGTAGCGGTCGGATTTTCATATACCCAATGTTGGAATTCATCCACTGATACTCCATAAGGAAGGAATAAGAGTGCTGAGCTTAAATGAGAAAACTTATATTTCTCTACATCTTCTTTAAAGAATAATTCCATCCATGGCCATGTAAAGAACTCCATACTCATCGAATGAATTTCTGCAGCTTCATATGTCGGCCAATAGTATTCAGGAATATCAAATCCACCACTAGAGTACACTTGGAATGCATGACCTGCTTCATGTGTTAATACATCAATATCTCCTGAAGTTCCATTGAAGTTAGAAAAAATAAATGGCGCTTTATAATTTTCAATAAAGGTACAATATCCTCCCCCTGCTTTTCCTTTTTTAGCAACCAAATCCATTAATTCTGTTTCTCTCAAATAGGAAAAGAAATCACCAGTTTCTTTTGATAGTTCCTTATACATTTTTTGACCATTTTCAACTATCCAGGCTGGATCTCCTTTAGGAGTAGCATTCCCCGTTAAAAATTCGAATGGTTCGTCATAATATTTTAAGGAGTCGACCCCTATTCTTTTTTGCTGTCTTTCTTTTAATTTTGTTGTTAATGGGACGATATGTTCTTTTACTTGATCTCTAAATGCGGCAACCATTTCTGCATTATAATCGGTACGATACATACGATAGTATGCTAGCTCGACAAAGTTTTCATATCCTAGCTTTTTGGCAATTTCTGTACGAACCTTTACCATATCATCATATATTCTATCTAACTGCTCTTCATGCTCACCAAAGAAAGCAAAACGGGCTTCACTAGCAGCCTTTCTAGTATCACGGTCTTTTGATTCCGTAAATGGCTGCAATTGTGCAAGTGTTCTTTCTTCTCCCTCAAACATTATCTTTGCAGAAGCTACAAGCTTTGTGTATTCTGTTGATAGTTTATTTTCTTGTTGCAAAAGCTCTACTACTTCTTCTGAGAACACTTTTAATTGGGCTTCCGCTAATGCAAATAGCTGATGTCCCCATTTTTCTTCCAATTGTTCTTTAAACTTAGATTTTACAAGCGCTTCGTAATATTTAGTAGTAAGCCCCTCCACCTTAGGAGATACTTCATCCATATAATCTTGTTCTTTTTGATAAAATTCATCATTTGTATCAACAGAGTGTCGAATATAGCATAAATTAAACATTGTAGAAACATCATTTCTTAGCTCGTTTATTTTCTCTATCGCAGTAATTTGCTGCTGAACATGTTCTGCATTATTAAAATCTACTAATAGTTCATTCATCTTAACTGCAAACTCTTCAATATTTGGTCTTTTGTATGTAAATTCCGAAAATTTCATTTATATACCCCCTATTTCTTCTATGTATCACTATAATTATACATGAATATTAACAACACAAATACATAAAAGCGAAATTCGTAAGGAAGATTTATTTCAAATAGTTCCTTCGAAATAAACCTTTATCCTATTTATGAATACTCGCTTTTTACATTATACAATGACTATTTTCCAACTGATAAACCAAGGCGTTTAATTAATTCAATTGCCACATCTTTTTCTCCTGGTGATAGTTCAGACATGATTTCATGGATTCTTTGTTCGTGATTTGGAAAAATGCTTTCAATCAACTGTTTGCCATTTTCCGTTATTTGAGCGAATGTGACTCTTCGATCTGTTGGACAGGCAATTCTTCTTAAATACCCTTTTTCTTCCAGTTTATCAACTACATAGGTAATACTTCCACTTGCTAATAAAATCTTACCTCCTATTTGCTGTAACGGTTGATCTCCTTTATGATACAACAATTCGAGAACAGCAAACTCAGTTGGATTCAATCCATTTGCAGTAATTAATTTATTCACATTTTCATTGATTGCTCGAAATGCTCGAGACATAACAATATATAATTTTAATGATTGTTCAATATCTTTTTTTTCCATATAAAACTTCCCTTATTAGAATAATTCATTATCTCGAATTCAGATAAATTATAGTATTCTCCCTTAGATTTGTCAATTTCTGTAGAACTCCGCCTGTCATTGAGCTTTTACCATTTCATGTTATAATGAAGTTTATACATTGGAATTTCGTTATGGAGAATCTATTAATGAAAATAACTACACAAAAAAAAATTTCGTATATTGTAATCGTTGTTATTCCTATTATGATTACTGCAGTTCTTTTTTTTAATTACCAAATAAATAAAGAAGAAGCCAAAAATAAAGCTCATGCAGAATGGGTTGCTTCCATCCACCAAAAGCAATGGGACTCTTATATAAACAAAGTAGTATCCTCTTTAAATATATTAAGTCTATCTATTCAACCAAATATTGATACACCTAATGAGATGGATAGCTTACTTAAAAAAGTATTTACGAATGAGCATATCTATGGGGGTTTATTTTTACTCGACAGTAAAGGGAAAACGATTGCAGGGGTAAATGATACTTATGATTCCATTGATATTTCAGAGGAAGATTATATATTGGAAGTTATAAACTCAAAGGATTTAGTGATTTCTAATCGAGAAGAAGTATTAAGTAACGGACAGAAGGTATCGGTATTGCAATGCCAATATTAGGTCAACATAATAGACTAGACGCGATTATAACAGCATATCTTCGTGTCGATTACCTTATTAATTTAACGAAGATGTTATCCTCAAAGGAAAATATTGCGATTATGAATGGGCAAAAAGAAACAATTCTCTATATAAATGATGGTGCAACTTTAGGCGAAAATGTCATTAACATGCCGATTGACCGTTTACCTTGGTCAATCATGGTTGAATTAGTAAAACCGAATATTTGGAACATTGTCAAAGCAAATATTTGGATACCTCTGTTCTTCATTCTCATTTTTCACCTTATTTATCTGATTATGATTCTTTACTATCAAAGAAAAGTAAGAAAGGAAGAAACAAAAGAGAATGAAATCCAAAAATTAGAGCTTGTTGGTAATTTAGCTGCTAGTTCAGCTCATGAAATTAGAAACCCTTTAACAGGAATCAAAGGATTGATCCAATTATTAAGTGAAAAACATCAAGATCAAAAGGATCAGCTATACTTTTCCATTATCCAAAAAGAAATTGCTCGAATAAATGAAATTGTAAGTCAATTCCTCATTTTAGGAAAGCCTACAGCACAAAAAAAACATAATATGAATTTAAAAATGATTATAGCAGAACTTAATCCACTTATTATTTCAGAAGCAAATTTATATAATGTAAAGTATATTGAAAAAGTGCCTGATGAAGACATTTATGTACTTGGAATAGCAGATCAAATGAAACAAGTACTGTTGAATTTAACAAAAAATGCACTTGAAGCAATGGAAAATGGTGGTCAATTAGAGCTTACAGTTCGTCCTATTCGTTCAAACGTACTTATTTCAGTAACGGATAATGGTATAGGCATGTCCAGCCGTCAATTAAAGAAAATATTTGAACCATTTAACACTTCGAAGGAATCAGGTACCGGCTTGGGGCTTGTTGTATGTAAAAGAATCATTGAATCATTCGATGGTGAAATACAAATATCTAGTAGAGAAAAGAAAGGAACAAGGGTGAATATTATTTTACCTTTAATAGACTAACAACCTACTTCTTCGCTTCTTGCATGTTCCTTTATATTTCCCTTCTTTCCACAAAGAGGGGAATAACTATTGAACAAAAGATGCTTTTTTCTTTATCCTGATCGTGGACACATGCGGAATAATGGGGTATTAACATCATTTAATTACAGAAGGGCATTGATTTAGATGAGATATTATTAGGTAATTACTGCCATTACCCTTCACCAATATTATTTAATAGTATATTATCTATATACAACCTCAGAATAATTTTTGCGCTTATATTGACTAGCATTAGACCAAAAAATTCGAGTGTTTTTATATTTTCTTTTTATTTGTTTTCTTTTTTCTCGTTCGTAACGAAAAACAAGCTGATATTTATAGATTAATTCATCAAGCTCTTGACTTAACCTAATCGTCTCCGCATCAATAGTACCAAGCTCTTTTGCTGTTTTTATCATTACCTCCCTCTTCTCTTGAATTTCATCTAACAATTCTGTTTTCTTACAATACACCTTTTTCTTCCTCCTAATCAAATTCCAACTTTCAAACAATTCATTATTGTTTACTTGATGAATTATTACAATAAAACAAATAAAAGTAAATAGATTCGCAATATTAGACATTTTTTTAAGAAAAAATAGGTAAAAAGACCTATTTATCTATCTAACCATTACTGTTGTTCGACAAGAAACGTGACGAAAATAGTCGAATGGTATGACTAAAGTAAGCAAACGCTTTCTTTTTGGTTATTTCCGCCCATTATTTCCCCTCATATAAAAAAAGCTAGTACTCTTTATATTAAAAAAGGATTAAATAGATAAAAATCTATTCAATCCTAAATGAAATTTTATAGCTTTATTCCATCTTATTTAAAAATCGGAAGTGTACTTAATCTTTCAATGGCCTCTTGTAATCTATCCACTTCTGTTAATAACCCCACTCGAACATATCCCTCTCCAAATTGACCAAAACCCGATCCTGGAGCCATTGCAATATGTACTGTCTCTAATAAATAATCACTAAATTCTTGTGACGTAAAACCATCTGGTATTTTCAGCCAAGCAAAGAAGGATCCCTCTGGCGCCTTCACTTCCCAACCAATTTCGTTGAGTCCTTTTATTAATATATTTCGTCTCTTTTCATAAAGCTCATTCATCCTTTTTACTCTCTCTTGAGATTCTGTTAATGCCGTGTAAGCAGCTTCCTGTATCGCACCAAATAAACTTACATACAGATGGTCTTGGTAAAGATTAATAGCTGAAATAACACTGCTATTTCCAACTGCAAAGGCTACTCTCCAGCCTGCCATATTAAACGTCTTTGACAATGTATATATTTCAACTCCAATATCCTTTGCTCCATCAGCTTGAAGAAAACTAATTGGTTTCTTTCCATCAAAGCCAATCGCACCATATGCAAAATCATGGACAACACAAATGTCATGCTTTTTACTTAGAGAAACTGTCTCATCAAAGAATTCCTTTGTTGCTATCGCTCCTGTCGGATTGTTTGGGTAATTTAAAAACATTAACTTTGCTTTCTCTAAATCCTTTTCTGCTATATCCTTATAATTGGGCAAAAACCCATTTTGTTCTCGCAACGGCATCATAACTGTTTCTGCTTGTGCTAAAGAAATCCCAGATAAATAGTCGGGATAGCCAGGATCTGGAACCATTACTGTTTCTCCTGGATTTAATAGACATAACGGAATTTCAACAAGACCTGCCTTCCCCCCAAATAAAATAGCCACCTCTGTTTCAGGATTTAAATCTACATTATATTCTTGCTTGTAAAATAGAGAAATGGCCGTTTTTAAATGAGGATAGCCTCTAAAAGGTGAATACTTATGGTTTTTCGGTTCTTCTGCTGCAGCTTGCAGGCTCTGGATAATAGTAGAAGGAGTCGGTTGATCTGGATTACCTTGTCCTAAATTAATCACATCATAACCTCTCTCAATATAGCTATTAACTTTTGTAACTAATGAAGCAAAGAATTGTTCTGGCAAATTTTTCAATAACTGAGATTGTTCATATTTCTTCATATAACTCACACCTTCTTTAAACGATAAAGTGAAACTTCCATCAGGGAAATTTTTCTTCTTTTTCCCCGCTGATGTTAATGGAATCATTCAACCTTTACAAACAGTTGATTATCAAATCTCCTACAAAAAGAAATGAGCGTATTCCTGTCCGTTAATAGTGGGATAATCGCTAAAAATATTTCACTTACTTAAATGATGCAATACAAAAATAATCATTTAATAATTCGCTTTTTTATGATATAACCAAATTACCTTAATAATTGGATTTTTTAGTTGATTATCATTATATAGGAAAATAACGAAGATGAATAGAGGTGTTAGCTTTTGAATTTTCGAATTAGTTTGATTCAAATGGATATTGCATTCGGTAAACCAGAAGATAATTTTCAGCAAGCAGAAGAAAAAATTACGGCCGCTTGCAAAGATAACTGCGATATCATTGTATTGCCTGAGCTATGGTCAACGGGCTATGACTTAGCAAGACTTTCATCAATTGCTGATAATCATGCCAAAAGAACTATCTCTTTTTTAAGTGAATTAGCACTTAAACATCAAGTTCACATCATTGGTGGATCTATTGCGAATAAGAAGGAAAATGGCATATTTAATTCCCTTATTGTTATAGATAAATCAGGAAATGTCGCCCACACCTATGACAAGCTCCACCTTTTCCAATTAATGGATGAACATTTATATTTAAAAAGCGGAACATCAAGTGGATTGTTTTCTTTAGAAGAGAGAATGTTTGCTAGTATGATTTGCTATGATATTCGCTTCCCAGAATGGATAAGAGCACATACAACAAAAGGGGCGGAAGCAATCTTTGTTGTTGCTGAATGGCCAAAGCCAAGATTGGCACACTGGAAAAGCCTCCTTATTGCTCGAGCCATTGAAAATCAATGCTTTGTAATTGCTTGTAATCGCGTTGGTGCAGATCCTGATAATGTCTTTGCAGGACATAGTATGATTATTGATCCATGGGGAGAAATCGTAGCAGAAGCCGGTGAAGAAGAAGAAATTCTAACAGCCTCTGTTCATTTAGATAAAGTTACAGAAGTTCGGAAGACTATCCCTATTTTTACCGATCGCAAACCAGAATTTTATAATTGATTTTAGCATTTTTATAAAAATATTCTAAGTAGAAATAATGAGCAGCCTGAATACACATAAACTTAGACTCCTCTTGGATTTGCGGAGGGCACTGAAAAAGAATAGTATCTCCAAATTAAATAAGAATTTATTTATTTGAAAGCGAATATTAAGTTGGTTTGGAGAGGCGTCCGCTCGACTCCTACGGGAGATGCGAGAAAGTCCGAGACCCTGGCTGTGAAGCGGCTCGGCGCTCGCCCCTATGAGTCACGTGGGCACCTCGGAAAACAATTTGCACATCTAAGTTTAAAAGGCAGTTACTATCAATCATCAATAGCTATCACTTTTTCAGTGATCTCGATTTGCGAGAGTGAGATCCTATAGCCGAAACACGGGGATTAAAAGCTTTCCCATTTGAAAGCAAAGTGTATTTAGGCAGCGGATTATAGCAAAAATATTAACAAAAATACCGATTATTCTTTTAAGGACTGTTTGACTCTGTTGATCAGTCCTTCCTATTTTTTACTTTGCCCACATTTCCTCTGGATTAAGTTCATATATATTATTTTCTCTATACATAAAATGATTAATGATAAATTCTCTTCTAATAGTGGCATAATCATCAAAGTACTGTTTTATATGTTCATTTATTTCTTTTTCCTCATATTTTCTTCCAAAAACTAATCCTTTTAACATGTATTTGAATACTATTAATTTCTTCTTTCTTTGAGCAGGGATATTCTTAAGTCTCCCCTCTGCAGTAAAGAAGTTTTCGATAATTTTTGTTTGTTCCTCATTGTTAACAGTCATTACACTTTCCTCCATTCCTATAGCAAGTTTTTTTAAGGCTTCTGTTTGCTGCAAAATAACAGATTTGTTTAAATAAAAATAAATCGTGTTCTTATCTCTTCTATCATAGACGATATTTATTTCACGCATTTTCTTTAAATGATGTGTAATCGTAGGGGCAGATAAGCCTAGTTTATCTGCTAAAGCTTGCCCATTCCATGGTTTGTTTGCTAATAAAGAAATAATTCTTATTCTCGTTGGGTCTCCCATTGTTTTATAAAAAGCAACCAATTTATCTAATTGCATTCAACCACCTACTTTCATAACCTTCTAATTAGATACTAATAAAAGTAGTTGGTTGTGTCAAGAAAGAAAATCAGTATTAACTAATTCTTTTTTCCTATTGAAAAAACAACAATCTTTTAGAAAACGGACAAAGTTTACGAGATGCTTTCCCTTTTACCTTACTTCAACAAAAAAAGACCTAGTTTACATTAACGGGGTCTTTTGTAATAATTCCATTAGTCTATTTTGTTTATGTTTATTGGAAGTAGGAGGTGAAAAGTCGTACCAATGCCCAGCTCCGACTCTACTTTCACTTTCCCTTTATGGTCTTCTATTATTTGATAAGATACTAATAAACCTAATCCTGTTCCTTTTTCTTTTGTCGTATAAAAAGGCTCTCCGATTCTAGCTAGCTTTTCTTTACTCATCCCTTTTCCATTATCCTGGATTGATATATGGAAGTAATCTTGTTTTACTTCCATCGAAGCCTCGATTTCTCCGCCATCTTCTAATACCTCTATTGCATTTTTGATAATATTTATAAATACTTTTTTCATTTGATTAGGTTCACAGTAAATCATTGGAATTTCTTCTTCGTATTTTTTTATAAATTGAACATTTTGTAATACTGCTTGAGCATGAAGTAATTCCATCGTTTCATTCATAATCTGCCTTAAATCACTTTTTACATATTTGACTACCTGTGGCTTAGCAAGCAATAAAAATTCATTAATAATGGATTCAATTCTCGTTAGCTCCGATTTTATTACCCCAAAGTACATTTCATTTTCAGGAGAAGCCACATCTGTTTCTAATAGTTGAATAAACCCTTTTAAAGCTGTCATTGGATTACGAATTTCATGTGCTATTCCTGCTGCCAATTCTCCTACAACATTTAATGTAGATGATTTCCTCAGTTGTTCTTCCAAGATGGCATTCTCTGTAATATCACGTAGCGTAGTAATACTTAAGCCAGAATAAACATTAAATTTATTTCTATATTCTAGCTGTGTGTACTCCCATTTATTCTGAAATTTCACTGTATATAGTCCTTGATTTTGTCCTTCTTCCTTCAAATGAATTAATTTAGGCTTGATATCTTCGCCTATCGATTTAGCAGGAGGAAGAGTGGATAATAAATCTAGACCGATTACTTGCTCTTTATTTTTGCACAATAGACGTTCTGCCGCTTTATTCATATCTATTATTGTAAATTTCTGATCCCAAATAATAATACCATCAAAAACTTCTTCAAAAATATTTTCGAACATCGCCTTACTTTCTCTTATTTCCTCTTCCATTTTGTATCGTTCCGTTACATTGCGAAAAATACTCATATTTAAACCTTCCACCGAATGGAGTTTTGTTGTAAATTCCAGTATTTTCTTCTGCCCATTTGGCATCAAAAACATTAATTCATCACGATTTTCCTTTTGATGATATAAATTCATGACTATTTCAGCATATTGCTTATCTTTTTTATAAATATAGTCACTAATCTTCGAAGTCAGCAATTGTTCCTTCGTGCTTTCAAAAATTTTAAGAGCAGAGGCATTAGCTGCAATAATTTGCCCTGTTTCTTTCCATAGCATTATCCCATCTAGTGCTTCTGTAAAAAATTCATTATACAAAATTTGTGTTTCTTCTTTTTCTTTCTCTTTCTCTATTTCTTCTGTAATATTTTCGATGATTGTTACAAACCCCATATCATATGGCAAGCAACTTGTTAAGGTTTCAAAATAATGTAATTTATTATTAATTGTTAACGGTAATATGCTACGTTTTGAATGCAAATCAGATTTGGTTATTAGATTGTTAATATTATTTCTTATCATCGAACGCTCTTCTTGTTGAAGGAAGTGGGTTATATTTCTACCGACAACTTGATCAACTTTTAAGTTAAAGTTATCACAAAGAAATGTATTGATATCGCGAATAACACCATTTTTATCAAATATAATGATTCCTACATTTATTGTTTGGAAAGCAGTTGATCGCCTATCCTGTATATGACTCTTTTCCTCTAGTTTTTTTCTCAGAATTGTATTCTCTTTCTCGACTTCGCTTAGTTTCTTCTGCAATTGGCGATATTCTTCTGAATAGGATATACGATCCATCCTAGTGTTACCCTCCTTACAAACGTAGTGTTTACATTATTCTACATAATTTCCGAATTTCCTTTACTTCTGGAAAAAATAAGAGAATAAAACTATTTTTATAAATAGGAAAAGGAAGCTCCCTATTTAAAAGAAACAAATGAATTGTCACAATCTATCCAATATATCCCTTTCTCCCCTATTATTTCTTAATAGAGACCCACAAAAAATTAAACAAATTTAAAGTTTTACCTGCTATGATAAATAAGATTTTTTCTCTTTGGGTTGTTCACCAGTTCATTTCATTTTTGTAATAAATAAAAGTTATTTATTTAACAGATTGACTACATGCGATTAAAACAAGGGATTTTGTGTTATATATAGTTAGTGAAATATATGATATTTCCATTCATGAAAGGATGAGTTTATGAAACAACGGGATTACTACTTTGATAATGCAAAATTTATTTTGATTTTTTTCGTTGTCTTCGGTCATTTTATCCAATCATTTATAAATGACAATCAAAATATTTATACGTTATATAAAGTAATTTACACTTTTCATATGCCGGCATTTATATTAATTTCGGGATTTTTTGCTAAGGGGATTGCGGAAAAGGGCTATATAAAAAAATATGCAAAGAAGCTGATTATTCCTTACCTGATCTTTCAATTAGTATACAGCATTTTTTATTATTTTCTTTATGGAAAGTCGACTTTTGCCATTGAACCGTTAACACCACATTGGTCATTATGGTTTTTAATTAGTTTATTTTTTTGGAACATCTTCTTATTAGCTTTTGTGAAATTAAAGCCGATACAAGGGATTATTATATCCCTACTTTTAGGACTTGCAATAGGTATGATTGACTGGACATCAACCTATTTAAGTTTAACAAGAACATTCGTTTTCTTCCCTTTATTCTTAATGGGCTTTTATATGAAGAAGGAACATTTCAATTTAGTTAAAACGAGAAAAGCTAAAATTAGCGCTATTATCATTTTCGCTCTTGTTTTTATCGGTTTTCATTTCTTTCCGTCGATTAATTATCAATGGTTATTTGGTTCTAAATCTTATGAGACATTAGGAGAAGGGTATATTGCAGGAATGGCAATGCGAGTATTTTTCTATATATTAAGCTTTCTAATGATTTTTTGTTTTTTCACATGTGTACCAAAAAGGGAGTATTTTTTTACTAAATTTGGTAAATCAACGTTATATGTATATTTATTACACGGTTTCTTTATTCGTCTTTTTAGACAAAGCGATTTGCCGGATATATTTGTATCTCCGAGATCCTATGTGATGATTGTCGTTGTATCATTCTTAATAACGATGCTGCTTTCAAGCAATATAATCATTTCTTTAACACAGCCGCTGATTGAGTTAAGAAGTTCAAAATTGAAACAACTACTCTTTAAACGGTCGACATATACTTCGAATAGATAGATTTTGAAGAATCTTCCCATCAGTTACGGATTCACTGATGGGAAGATTTCTTTATTTCCTTCTAGCTTTTCCCTTTACTTTATCTTTTGTTAACGCTTCTGTATCAAAGAATTTGCTTGCATTAACATCGCCAAATTCTTGACCAAATTCTACATTTGAGCTCTCTGTTTGTTTACGATTCTTTTGTTTTTTCGACATTTAATTTCCCTCTCTTCCTTGCTTAGAATTTCGATTAGCACCTTTGATTGGGTTCTCGCCTCTGCTAAATTCAGCAGAAAATTCCGTTTCTTGGATGTTTTTCTTCGGAGTTTTACTATATTTTTCTACACTATTTAATTCAGCCTTGCGCTTTGCCATTTTTGTCATCTCTCCTTTCACACTTACATTCTTATTATTCACAAGCAAAAAGAAGATATGCTTCCCTACATTTGTTAAAACGGAATAAGGTACACAAGTATTCTAACTATAAAAAAACCCAAACAAGTACAATCCTTGTTTGGGTTTTTAATTAGTTAAATAGGGTGTTTTCGTAAAGGTGGTGTTTCACCCAATAATGATTCGTTCTTTTGGATAGTGGAAATTATCTTTTTTCTCTTTTCCACCGATGATATAGATGAATGAAGTCAATCCAATTCTTCCGATAAACATGAGGAGCATAATCACACATTTTCCAAAGTTAGATAATTCTGGAGTCAAGCCTAAGGAAAGCCCTGTAGTACCGAAAGCAGAACAAACTTCAAAAAGGATTGCAATAAGAGGGGCATTTTCAGTTATGGAAAGAGCAATAACAGCGACAATACAAATTCCAGTTGCAAATATTGTTACTACTAATGATTTTATTATATCCTCTTCATGTATTTCTCTTTTAAAGATCTTTATATGTCTGTTTCCATTTGCATAATGATAAATAAATAATATGTTTAAAGCAAAGGTTGTCGTTCGTATTCCACCACCGACTGAACTTGGAGAAGCACCGATAAACATAAGAAAACAAAAAATAAGCAATGTCGTAATAGAAAATGCATTTAAATCCATTGTTGCTAACCCACCGCTTCGTGTAGACGTAGAATGGAAAAAGGCATTAAAGAATATTTGGTGCCAGTTCATTCCTGCATAATAATTACCCCATTCTAAAAGAATAAACATAATTGTTCCAAATAACAAAAGAAAACCAAACGTCATGGTCGTTAACTTTGTAAATAAAGAAAATTTAAGATTCACATTCCCTTCTTTTGGAAAAAGATAATTCTTTCCTTCAATTAATACAGGAAAACCGATTGCTCCCAATGTAATTAGAATGATATTTACCAACTGTACAAAATAATCATCCTTAAATGGAATAAGAGATTGTCCTGTTAAATCTAAACCTCCGTTTGTTGTAGCACTAACGGACGCAAAAGCTCCATGTAAAAGAGATTCTTTCCAGGTAGGATAATAATTATGGAATTGCAATGTAAGAATAATAGCTCCAACAACTTCAATGATTACAATAATTTTAAAGATTTCTCTAATTAAATTGACTAACCCTGACAGATTAGACTGATTGTGATCAATCATAATTAACTGTCTCTCTCTTAATCCTATCTTCCTCCGAAAAATCATCCAGAAAAATGTTCCTATAGCCATAACGCCAATTCCGCCAAATTGTAAAACAAGCATTAAGATGATAATTCCATATGTACTATATGTCTCTGCGATATTAATTACCGTTAGTCCTGTTACACTTACTGCTGTTACTGCAGTAAAAAGTGTATCCATAAACGATACCGTTACTCCTTCTTTATGTACACCTGGTAAACTCAATAACAGAACAGATATACTAACTGCTAATATATAATAGCTGGTTATCATTTGCGCAGGAGTTAGGTTTTGAAGGACTAACTTAAACTTCTTGCCCATTAAAAAACAATCCCTTTCTTTCAAAGCTAATTAATAAAGAACCTCTTTAATAAGATCTTTTTTTCTATGCATGAATAATAAACAGTATAAGTTATCTATCCCTAGTCGTACAACCTTATATTATAATTGTTTATTTAACTTTTATAGAGGCACTGTAACATTATACGATACGCAAATGTAGTTGGGAAAGATTCATTTTTTTGAAATTCTTTTCATAAAGCAAATGACAAGAACAAATTTTTCAAAAAATTTATGTTGATTGTAATTTATCCTATTTTCTCCCATATAAACAAACATTACCACTAATGAACTTCAATAAAATCCATATATTATTAATACAGAATCATTTATCATTTCCATATAAATTGCAAATGAATTTGATAAATAATCACTGTACTATTAATAAGGAGGAAGAAAAGAATGGCTTCTAGTAATAAATTATTAGTTCCGGGAATTGAACAATATTTAGATAGTGTGAAATATGAAATTGCACAAGAATTTGGAGTAAATTTAGGATCAGATACCGTTTCTCGTGCCAACGGCTCTGTTGGAGGAGAAATTACAAAAAGACTTGTTCAACAAGCACAAGCAGAACTATCAGGTAAAACACAGTAATATCGCTAATCTAGCGTAGTTTGTTGAATAAATTATTAGAAAAAGCCATTCCAAAATATGGATGGCTTTTTCTAACCTTTTATGCATTGCTTTCCTTTGTTTTAACAGCTTCTTTATTGGAAAAGAAATATCCCCCAATTGCAATTGCTACTAATACAACCCAGAAAATCCCTTTCCATATTTTAGATTCTGGAAAATGTTCATCTAGGAATCCTACAGATGGATGTGCTAAAGTAAATACAGCCAATTTCACACCAACCCAACCAACAATTAAAAATGCTGCTGTTTCAAGAGACGGGCGGGAATGAAGTAACTTGACAAACCAGTTTGCTGCGAAACGCATGATGATTAATCCAATCAAACCACCCATGAACATAACTAAAAATTGTCCGCCATCAATTCCACCAAGCGAAAACCAATTTGTTTTTGGTAAGGTAATTGCAAGCGCAACTGCCGCTAACATAGAATCGATTGCAAAAGCAATATCTGCTAACTCTACTTTTAAAACAGTCATCCAAAAACCAGATTGTTTCTTCGTCTTCTTCTCCTTATCCCCTTCATTCTTCTTCGCATATTTGCCATAAATATTATGCACCGCAATGAAGAGAAGATAAATGGCACCTATCGCTTGAACTTGCCATACGTCTACCAAAAACGAAATCATAAATAATGTAGCAAAACGGAAAACAAACGCACCCAATAGGCCATAAAAAAGCGCCTTTTTTTGTTGCTCAGCAGGTAAATGTTTAACCATAACCGCCATAACTACTGCATTATCTGCTGCCAATAACCCCTCTAATACAACTAGAATTAATAAAACCCAACCATACTCTAATAACATGCTCGCATCCAATAATTTTTCCCCCTTTAGGTATTTATTTGTATACTTCCTATTAGCAGGTTTTGCTACAACTCTCGTTATTATGTACAAAAGTGCGCAAAAAAGACCTTTGCCAAATAGGCAAAGGTCTTGCTAAGCACTAATATGCCAACAAAGCCGATGGCAAATGCCATGAACTGACGACTTTGTTTTAGGTATCAACCTAAAAGCTACTCCCCTTTGAGTAGTATACAAATATTAATATGTATTAATTATATACATAGTTGAGCTATTTTGCCAATAGTTTTTTCTATATTTTTTTATTTTACTGATAATTTTTTGAATAAACATAATGAATCCTATGCTTCCACCCTATATCTAGGATCTAGCATACGTTTCACAAATGTCTCTTTTTCCTATAATAGATTAAACAATACTTTACTATATGACCGCAAATGATACCAGGTATCAAAAAAACCATCGGTAAAAAAACAGGACCGAACAATACGCCAAATAGCTTCAACTTTGTTGAATAAAAAACGCCCACCGTAACAAAATATGCGCAAAAAACAAATGGCAAAAATGCGTATTCATTGTCTGTATCCATTACTTCTTTATAAGCATCCCACATCGCAAACATATATAAACACGGATAAAACAATATCCATTGAAAGTCTATTACGTTTATCGCTTCTTGGATATTGCCACAAAAACTAAGCATAATTGCCATATTGAAGTTACTTTTCGCATTTATAATAAACTCTAAAATAACAAACAATGTTCCTTTCCAATATTTTTTCAATAACAACTGACTAAAACCTGGAAGTGCAATACTCCACATGATTGCTTCAAGTCTACTTAGGCCCTTCATTGGTATCACCATCTATTTTTCTGTACCTACTTATATAATTATCAAAATAGTGATTTTTTATACAAAATGAATTTCTAAATTTTTACATCATTAAAAAACTTACTATACTGCACCAATATTCTTATTTATCCACCCCTCTCCTCTTGCTTATGAGAATTGCAGAAAGATAGTTGGTGATGAAGTTGCGTTATATTAAAATAGAATAAACAAAAAAAAGGCCAAATGGCCTTTTTTTAAAGTATCTGAGATAAGAAAGCTTTCGTCCGTTCATGCTTAGGATTGTCAAATAATTCTTCTGGTTTACCCATTTCTACAATTTCTCCTTTATCAAAAAGGATAATACGGTCTGCTACTTGTCTTGCGAATCCCATTTCATGTGTTACGACAAGCATAGTCATACCAGATTCTGCCAGAGTTTTCATAACATCTAATACTTCTTTTACCATTTCTGGATCGAGTGCAGATGTAGGTTCATCAAATAGCATTATCTTAGGCTGCATCGCTAATGCTCTTGCAATTGCAACACGCTGCTGTTGCCCACCTGATAATTGTCCAGGGTATTTATTCGCTTGTTCAGGAATACCTACCCTTTCTAGCAAATCCTTTGCAATTTGCTCCGCTTTTGTTTTCTTCCACTTTCTCACCCAGATAGGAGCTAAAGAAATATTTTTCAAAATTGTCATATGTGGAAATAAATTAAAGGATTGAAATACCATTCCCGTTTCTTTACGAATCTCTTCAATATTTTTAACATCATCGGTTAATGCAATATCATCAACAATGATTTCACCTTTTTGAAATTCTTCTAAAGCATTAATCGTACGAATAAAGGTTGATTTGCCTGACCCAGATGGTCCTAAAATAACGATAACCTCTCCTTGCTTAACCGTAAGATCTACATCCTTTAATACATGATGATCTCCATACCATTTATTCAATTTATTTACTTTAATAATATCTTCTCTCTCCGTTAAAGGGGTTGTTAATTTATTTACTCCAAATACACTTTCCATATAATCCGATTCTCCTTTCTATCTCGTTCCAACACCAAGTGATTTTTCGATATGTTTACTTACATGGGACATTAAAAAGCAGAAAATGAAGTATATAAACGCAATGACAATGTATAACTCCATATATTTTCCTAGATATTCAGGGTTGGCAGCGATTTTTTTCCCCATACCAAGGAAATCCGCTAATCCTATCACCGCAACCAATGATGTATCTTTAAAAACAGAAATAAATTGTCCAACCATTGCAGGAATAACGGCTTTTAAGGCTTGTGGCAAAACAACAAAAATCATTACTTTGACATTATTTAACCCAAGTGCCTGTGCTGCTTCGAATTGTCCTCTCGGAATCGATTGTAATCCACCGCGAATATTTTCTGCTAAATATGCGGCACTAAATAGGGTGAATGCAATCATGGCACGAACAACATTGTCTAATTGAATACCTCCAAGAAACATAGGAAGCAATAATTGTGCAATAAATAAAACCATAATGAGAGGCATTCCACGAATTAATTCTATATACAGAATACAGCAATACTTTATTATAGGCAGTTTACTTCGTCTACCTACTGCAAGTAATAAACCTATTGGAAAAGAACAAATAATTGCTACCGACGCAATTACTAAAGTTAATAAGAATCCTCCCCAAACATTTGATTTTACAGGCTCTAATACTCCAAATCCGTTAATGATAGAAAGACAGATTGGAATATATAATATCCATAGTACAAGCATAGGAATTTTTAATTTTGGAACATATTTCCCAACGAAATAAAAAACAACAATCGTAGCAATACATGAAAACAAGTATACTTTGGATTCATTTTCTGTATACGGAAGAATGCCGAATACTAATAATAGAGCACCAAGACTAATTGCTACATGACCGATTATCCCTCTCCAAACTCCCCAAGAAGTACCTAATAACACAGACATAAATAAAAGGGATACCCACAATCTCCAAATTTCTTCTATTGGAAATTGCCCAACAAATAGTAGTCTCAAATTATCAGTGACAACATTCCATTCACTGGCAAATAAAAATTTCCCTATATTTGCAAGTAAATAAATTGTAAACATTAGGGTCACAATCGTTACTATTGCATTTTTCCAGTCTTTAAATAAATTATTTTTAAGCCATAACTGTAGTTTTTTCTGACTATTTAATTTTGTGGTTTCCATAACTGGTTCCGTGTTTTCTAATTGTATATTATCCAATTCGCTTCCCTACCTTTCTACCAGCTGGAATTTTTTGTTGAAAAGATTCATTAACAGGGATGTAGTTAAGCTAAACAGTAAATATACAGAAATTACAATTAATAGTGTCTCTAACGTATGTCCCGTTTGATTAATGATTGTATTTCCGATTCCAACAATATCTTGATATGCTACCGCCATCGCTAAGCTTGAGTTTTTTATTAAATTTAAATACTGGCTTGTCAACGGCGGGATAATTATTCTGATTGCCTGTGGAAAAATAATTAACCGAAGCGCAGTGCGACTTTTAAAGCCAAGTGCTTTTGCAGCTTCTGTCTGTCCTTTTGGAACGCCCATAATTCCAGCACGGACAATTTCTGAAATATAAGTAGATGTATAGATAGTTAGTGCCACGAGCACAGACATAAACCCAATAGATAAAGATGTTCCACCATCAAAAGAATTTCCATTAAAAACTGGAACAGATAGACCAAATGGGCCATTTCCTAAAACAAGAAAAGTAATAATCGCGCCAATTACTATTAATCCGATACTGGAGATTAGTGGATATGTAGATTTACCTGATTCTAATGATACCTTTGTTAATATTCTGAATAAAAATACACTACCTACAATGAGGAGAATGAGTACGATTAACCAAATAAGCGTATTATCTTGTAATGTAAACCATGGGATGGATGCCCCTCTATTAGAAAAATAGAAAGAACCGATAGAGAGTGCTTCTTGTATTTTTGGCATCGGTAAAAATACGGCAAAATTCCATATAAATATTTGTACCAAAAGGGGAGTATTTCTAAAAACCTCTACATATACAGTAGCCACCTTGCTTACTAACCAGTTATCAGATAAACGTGCAACACCCACTATAACTCCGATAATACTTGCAAATATAATTCCAAAGATAGAAACCTTAAACGTATTTAATAATCCTACCAATAATGCACGTATATATGGATCATCAGGTGTATAGCTAATAATAGATTCTGAAATCGGAAAAGATGCTTTTAAAGTTAAATAATCTAATCCTAATGTCAATCCTATTTGTTCAAGACCAGATATCACATTATTGACCATAAAAATAATCACTGTTCCTACTATAATGACAAAGAGGATTTGAGCAATAATCGGTATTATTTTTCTATTTCTCCAAAGAGGAGTCGATGTTGTCTTTTTTACTTCCACTCTTTCTCACCTCTCACCTAAAAGAATAGGGGGAACTCAAAAGGGTATGACAATTTGAGAACCCCCTTATTTTTCAACTTAATAATTCATATTAACGGAACGGAATAGAGTACAATAATCCGCCATCGCTATATAATGCATTTTGTGTACGTTCTAATTTGAACACTGTATCAGGACCTAAGTTGCGATCATAAATTTCACCATAGTTACCGACTTGTTTAATTACTTGGTAGGCAAAGTCATTAGATAGTCCTAATTGTTCACCAAGGTTTCCTTCTACTCCTAATAAACGTTGAATTTCTGGATTTTCACTAGTTAAGAAATCATCTACGTTTTGAGACGTAATACCAAATTCTTCTGCTTGAATTGTTGCAAATACAATCCAAGTTACCGCATCTGCCCATTTTTCATCTCCATCTTTAACAGCTGGAGCTAAAGGTTCTTTTGAAAGTGTTTCATCTAAAATAATGTGCGCATCTGGATCTTGTAATGTAGACTGACGAGAAACCAGTCCTGATTTATCAGTTGTCCATGCATCAATAGAACCTTGCTCATATGCAGCTATAACAGCATCAGCGTTATCAAATGTTTGAGCTGTATAATTAACTCCTGCAGCTTTCATTTGATCCGCTAAGTTTAATTCAGTTGTTGTTCCTGTTTCTACACCAATTGTTTTTCCTTCTAAATCTTGTAACGTTTTGATATTACTATCTTTCGGTACCATAATTCCTTGCCCATCGTAGAAAATTACTGGAGCAAAGCTTAAGCCTACTTCGGCATCACGGTTTGTTGTCCAAGTTGTGTTACGTACTAACACATCAACTTCACCAGACTGAACAGCGGTGAAACGGTCGGTAGCTGATAATGGTCTAAATTCAATTTTCGTTGCATCTCCAAGTACTCCTGCTGCAATTGCTTTTGCAAAATCAACATCAAAACCAGTATTTTCTCCATCTGATCCTATGTATCCAAAGCCAGGAAGTGCATCATTAATACCAGCTTTTAAAGTTCCTCTTTCTTTAATAGTATCAAGTAGACTGCTAGAATTTGATGTTTCTCCACTGCTACCATCCTCGTCAGATCCTGTCTTACTTGAACAGCCGGCTAAAGCAAGTACAAGCACTAGTAAAATGCTAAGAGTAAGCGAAAAACTTTTTTTCATGCAACATATCCCCCTATTATCTATTTTGTTATCATACTATCAGACTTCCATTTAACGAATATTCAATCTTTTTAACTTAATAGAATACTCTTATTGCATCGAAAGATAGTATCATCATTGCTAAATTGCTAACAAGTCAAATATGTTAACATTTGTTTGTTAACTTTTATAACAACTTGTTTTTATTATACCTATTTTTTTTCTAAATACAAATAGTTTTTTGAAAACTTTTAATTTTTATAATTATCGAGTGTTAATTATTTATTTAGGCAAACAAAAACTATATATATCAGTAATTCGACTATCGAAAGACTTTTATTCCTACTATTAAAACAAATAATTTATTAATTATTTTAATAATTATCAGAAAAAACAAATAGTATTCTTCTGAAATATATTATATTAACATAACATTCCCTCTCCTTTTTCAATAAACACTTGTTTTCTTCATCTATTTTTCTTCCTACATTTGTTCAAAAACCTGACATACTCTTTTGACAGATATCCTCCTTTCTATAATATCTATTTATTTATTTATTGATTGACCCTCCAAATGAATCTATCTAAATAGATTACATCAGGTCGCTTGGAAACAAGGATTATTCCAAATAAAAAAAAGACTGTTCCAGCCATGGAACACCCTTAACCAAACGGGGGGATATCCATTTGAAACAATCTTATTTCTATCTTATTCTTGTTCATCCATCGGATTAAATAATTTCACTTCTGGATTTTTATCTTGGAACCATCTTAAGGCAAATTCATTTTCAAATAAAAATGCTTTTTTACCGAAACGATCCTCCACCAATAAGCTTCTTCCACTAGAAAGATTTTCATTCACTTCTTCATCTACTAGCCAACGAGCAATTTTAGAGCCAACATGTTCCATAATTACTTCAACATTGTATTCATTTCTCATGCGGTGCTCAAACACTTCAAATTGCAATTGACCTACTGCTCCAAGAAGATAATCTTCTGTTTTAACAGTCTTATACAGCTGAATTGCTCCTTCTTGAACAAGCTGCTGAATCCCTTTATGAAAATGCTTTTGTTTCATTACATTTTTTGCTGTTACCTTTACAAAAAGCTCTGGTGTAAACTGTGGTAACTTTTCATACTGAAAGGATGTTTTACTAACGGTTAACGTATCTCCAATTTGATAAAACCCTGGGTCATATAATCCAATAATATCCCCACTAACTGCTTCATTTACAGTGCTTCTGTCATCTGCCATAAATTGAGTCGATTGAGCTAACTTCACTTGTTTTCCAGTTCTCGGTAAATTAACAGTCATTCCTCGTTCGAATTTCCCAGAACAAATCCGTAGGAATGCGATACGATCACGGTGAGCTGGATTCATATTCGCTTGAATCTTAAAAATAAACCCTGAGAATTCCTCAGAAAGCGGATTAATCTCGCCAACAGAAGAGTTTCTTGCTTGTGGCGATGGAGCAAATTGCAAGTAGGTTTCTAAAAACGTTTGAACTCCAAAGTTACTTAAGGCACTCCCAAAAAATACTGGTGTTAAATCCCCATTGTTAATTTTCTCCTCAGAGAATTCATTCCCCGCTTCATTTAATAGCATAATTTCTTCTAACGTTTGATCATATAAGGAATCCCGTTTAATTGGATGGTCTCCCTCAATTTCGCCATCTTCATTCAGCGGAATATACTTATCAGTATCTTCTACACGGAACTGTTCAATCCGCTTATAAAATCGATCATATATTCCTAGGAATTCTTTTCCCATTCCAATTGGCCAATTCATTGGATAGGACTCTATTCCCATCACTTCTTCCAATTCTGCAAGTAACTCAAGAGGTGCTTTCCCTTGGCGATCCAATTTATTTATAAAAGTAAAAATAGGAATACCCCTCATTTTACAAACTTTAAATAGCTTTAATGTTTGTTCCTCTATCCCTTTTGCAGAATCAATAATCATGACAGCACTATCAACTGCTGTAAGTGTACGATAAGTGTCCTCACTAAAGTCTTGGTGACCTGGTGTATCCAAAATATTTACGCGTGCATCTTGATAATCAAATTGCATCACACTGGAAGTAACAGAGATTCCTCTTTGCTTTTCTATCTCCATCCAGTCACTTGTTGCATATTTCCCTGTCTTCTTCCCTTTAACAGTTCCAGCATCGCGAATAGCGCCACCGAATAGTAATAATTTTTCCGTTAATGTCGTTTTACCAGCATCCGGATGGGAAATAATCGCAAAGGTGCGACGTGACAGTACATCCTGTTTAAAATTCTTTGACATGTTACTTTCCTCTCTTTTTACGCTTTCAAATTTAGTCCATTCCCTTATATTATCTCGATATATCAAAGTTTGCAATGGGTTTAAATGTATTTAAACTAGTTTTATTTCGACTATTTTCTTCTATATTCTCAAAGAAGCTTTAATTTCTTTTGCTCTCCCCCATACTGTTCATTATAGCTTAGAATTTATTTCCTCTAATACGCTGCCAATTGGTTCATGAATAACGATATCTGCAATCCCATCCATTTCTGTTGGTTCTTTGTTTACTATAATTAACTTAGCTCCCGTTTCACTTGCTAGCATTGGAAATTGATTTGCTGGTGATACTGATAAAGAAGAACCTAATACTAAAAAAACATCTGATTTAATGGCAGCTTCTTCTGCCGTTAAAAAAGGCTGTTCTGGGAGCATTTCACCAAAGAGTATAATGGAGGGTCTCAATACACCACCACAGCCACATGTATAATTATCATGTAGATATTCTTCACTTAGATAGCTTCTTCCACACGTTTCACAATGAACCTTTTTTAGTGTCCCATGTAGTTCAGCGACTTTCTCACTTCCTGCTTCTTGATGAAATCCATCAACATTTTGGGTAATGATTTGTTTTAAATACCCCTTTCTTTCCCATTCAGCCAGAATTTCATGCCCTTTATGTGGCTTGAAGTCATGGATACCTTGTACTCTTTTTCTATAAAAATCGGTGAATTCTTGTAAATGATTATTTAAGGCATTCGTACTGGAAAGATATTGCTTTTGTTCGGTTGTCCATAATCCACGGTTAGCTGACCGAAAATCTGGTAATCCACTTTCTGTTGACATACCTGCACCTGTAAATACAACTAAATGATTTGCAGACTTGATTAATTTTACTAATGAAACCATCTTACACTCCCCCTTACGTACCTCTTATCCCTTCATTTTATCAAATGGATGAAAGTACTCAAAATCAATGTTCTTTCCTATTAATTTCGATTGGTTTCCTACTCTTTCCTTCTGTTATAATGAATGAAAGAAAATATCTATTATTGGAGACTATAAGTCATTTCTCCAATCTAACATTTAAAGGTGATGAAAGATGAAACAGATAATAGATGCACATATTCATTTAGATCAGTACAGCAGAGACGATATACTTCGTTTTGCTATGGAAGAAACAGTGCAATATGCCATCAGTGTTTCAAGTAATTTAGAATCATGTAAAAAAACGAAAAAACTGAGCCAGGAGTTCGCTTTTATTAAAGCCGCATATGGATATCATCCCGAACAATCTATCCCTTCTGACAAATCCTTATCTGCTCTATTTACATGGATGCACGAAAATCAAGAAAGCATGACTGCAATTGGTGAAGTTGGTTTGCCCCATTATATACGGAGAAAATCTCCTTCTTGCATTCCTTTAGAACCTTATATGGAAATTTTGGAGCTATTTATTATATTTGCAAAAAAATTAGAAAAACCCGTTATTCTACATAGTATTTACGAAGAAGCAGATATCGCTATTCATTTACTTGAAAAACACAGCTTCTCAATGGCACATTTTCACTGGTTTAAGGGAAATCCCAAAACAATTGAACAAATGATATCAAATGGTTATTCTATTTCCATTACTCCTGATTTATTATATAAGGAAAAAACTCGCCAACTTGCAAAACTATACCCAATTGAAAATATAATGGTAGAAACAGATGGCCCTTGGTCACTCGAAGGACCTTATCACCATCAAAAAACTGTTCCAATGATGATTCACGATACCGTTCACTATTTATCGGCAATTAAAAACATTACATTACCAGATATGTACAACCAGCTTTTGAAAAACACGAAAAATTTTTACTCCATTTAATTGATCGCTATAGTAGTAGAGAAAAGGAGACTGATCCCTTCGAATCAGTCTCCACCTTTTCAACATTTTACCATTTGAAACAAGCTGCACCTACAATGATTAAAAGAATGAATAAAACAACGATTAAGGCGAAACCTCCGCCGTAACCTCCACCACCATAGCCATAGCTAGGATATCCACAACCACCATATCCGTACATTCTAGTTCCTCCTTTTACATTCTATTCAGTTACGGATTATTAAAATCCGCCGTAACCCCAAGAAGCACCGATAATCACCAATAAAATAAATAATACTACTAAAAGAGCGAAACCTCCGCCGTAACCTACTCCAACTTCACCCATGAATAAAAACCTCCTTTTTTTGATTCCATATATCCTATTCAGGAATCTAAAATGTGCGATAGACAAATGCACATTTTTTAGGTTTTTTAACCAGTTTTGACTTTGAGCAAATTGTTCTCCCTTAGATTTCCTTTTCTTTTTTACTTTATTTGCGTAAATCCAAAAGGTTTTATTATCGTCAAAAAAACAAAAAAATGTTTTCATATATGGTTTTATATCAAACCGTATATGAAAACACCCTTTTAGTAAAATTTACTTAGATTTATTTTTCGTCTTCTTTTTTTGGTACTAAATGAAATATTTCATGTGATTCCAAACTATCTACAAACCGATCTAGCCAATTATAGTAATTGATTGCATAATTTAATTTTTCTAAGTCATTTTCCGCATCTTTCTTAACATCTTCAGAAATATCGTCTTTATTTATTAAGACTCTTAATTCATTAATGGACTTTTCAATGGCATACACATTTTCCGTAATTGCCAATCTCCATTTGATCGTGAAAAAATCGATAAATGATTGATACCAATCTTCTTCCGCCTTATATAAATCTTTTCGAACACCTTTTCGCCAAACTTTGTCCACCATTTTCAATTCAAGTAAGGTTCGAACCGATGTACTCATACTGGTTTTACTCATCCCCAGCTCTTCTTTCATTTCGTCAAGAGTCATTGGGTCTTGCTGGAACAATAACATCCCATATAATCTACCAATTGATTCTGTTACACCATATAAATCCATATTTTGTGCTACAGAATCAATTACTCTCTCTCGAGCAATATTTAACTGCTCCCTATCCGTCATTTATCATTCACATCCATATTTTATGTTTACTTAATCATTTTAATAATGATTATTTCAATAATCAAGGTGAATCAATAATCAAAAACTTAAATGTATATTCTGTTTATAGATTAACATGAATGAAAAAAAAGTAAAGTAACATCAACTATAGGAAAAGGAAGCATTTGGGCGCATTATTAAGAATTAAGCACCTACAGTTCGTTCAGTTTTTTCTGTACGTTCAGAATGAATGATTTCAACTGATTATACCGTTTGAAATACTTGCTAATTATCTCCTATAATAAGTGAGGGCTCGATATACAATAGAGCGGTTAGAATTAAAGAGGTGAAAAAATGGAAAGTATGGCAAAATTAAAAATCGAAAATGTAACAAAAATTTTCGGGAAAAATGCAAAAAAGGCCATTCAGCTATTAAATAATGGTGAATCAAAAAAAGATATTCTTAAAAAAACAGGAGCAACAGTCGGGGTAAATAAGGCTAGTTTTGAAGTGAATCCTGGAGAGATATTTGTAATCATGGGACTTTCAGGAAGTGGTAAATCAACATTAGTTCGTATGTTTAACCGTCTGATTGATCCAACCATCGGGAATATTTATATTGATGGGAAAGACATTGTACGTATGTCTAAAGAAGAGTTACGCAATGTTCGTAGAGAAAAAGTAAGCATGGTCTTTCAGAAATTTGCATTACTTCCCCATCGAACAATCTTAGAAAATGCTGAATTTGGTTTAGAAATTCAAGGTGTAGATAAAGCGACTCGCAAAGAACAAGCCTTAGAAGCTCTTAAACTAGTTGGTTTAACAGGTTACGAAAATCAATATCCAGACCAACTAAGTGGCGGGATGCAACAAAGGGTAGGTCTTGCTCGTGCATTGGCAAATGATCCAGATATTCTTTTAATGGATGAAGCATTTAGCGCACTTGATCCTTTAATTCGTAAAGATATGCAGGACGAGTTATTAGACCTGCAATCAAATATGGAAAAAACAATCATATTTATTACACATGATTTAGATGAAGCATTGCGAATTGGTGATCGAATCGCATTAATGAAGGATGGGTCTATTGTCCAAGTAGGAACGCCTGAAGAAATTTTAATGAATCCTTCCAATGATTATGTAGAACGATTTGTCGAAGATGTTGATTTATCGAAAGTTTTAACGGCAAATCACATAATGAAACGTGCAGAGGCAGTCAATATAGAAAAAGGTCCTCGTGTTGCATTACAAATGATGAAGAAACTAGGAATCTCAAGTATCTATGTTGTAAATAAACGTAGAGAGCTTCTTGGAGCAATTACTGCCGATGATGCACGTATAGCCAGCGAAAAAAATGAAGGAATCGAAGCCATCTTACAAAAAGATGTTATTACGGTAACAGGTGATACATTATTATCTGACCTATTCGATAAAGTTTCCACTGCAATCATTCCAGTTGCTGTTATAGATGATCAAAATAGATTAAAAGGAATTCTTGTAAGAGGTGCAGTTATTGGTGCTCTTGCTGGTAATAATGAACTTATTAATGCACCTACACCGACAGAAACCGTACCAGTTGGGGGGGAAAATAATGAATAATCTATTTCCTAAACTGCCTGTCGCAGATTGGATCGATTCCTTTGTTGACTGGCTTACAACTACTTTTGAAGTATTATTTGATGGAATTACAGCAGTACTAGAATTTGTAGTTAATATTATAGTTTCTTTCTTTGGATTCATTCCTCCTATTCTATTAATCATTTTATTAGCATTACTGGCTTGGAAATTAGCGAATAAGAAGATTGCACTATTTACGCTTATAGGCTTATTACTTGTTGATAATTTAGGCTACTGGGAACCAATGATTGATACATTAGCCCTTGTTCTTTCAGCTGTATTTATCTCGATTGTTATTGGTATTCCGCTAGGCATTTGGGCTTCTCAAAACAATACAGTCCGCAATATCGTAATCCCGATATTAGACTTTATGCAGACAATGCCAGCTTTTGTATATTTAATACCGGCCATTTTCTTCTTTAGTATCGGGGTAGTGCCAGGAGTAGTTGCTTCTGTAATTTTTGCAATGCCACCTACTATACGCTTAACAATTCTTGGTATCCAACAGGTACCAAGCGATATTACAGAAGCTACCGAAAGTTTTGGTAGTACTACATCTCAAAAATTATTAAAAGTTCAATTACCACTTGCAATGCCAACTATATTAGCTGGTATTAATCAAAGTATCATGCTTGCGCTATCAATGGTAGTAATTGCTGCAATGGTTGGTGCGCCTGGATTAGGTGCAGATGTCTATCGTGCTGTAACTCAGATTCAAATTGGTCGTGGGTTTGAAGCCGGTATTTCTATTGTAGTACTTGCAATCATTTTAGATAGAATTACCCAAAATGTGGGCACAAAAAAAAAGGGGGCAAATTAATATGAAAAAAATGACAAGCTTACTAGGAGCAATCACGCTTACTTTAGGGTTAGCTGCCTGTGGTTCTGACAGTGCAGATAACGAAAATGCTACAATTGGTGAAAAGGTCGATTATGAAATTATTGGGATTGACCCTGGAGCAGGATTAATGAAAGCAACAAATCAAGCAATTAGTGACTATGAATTAAGCGATTGGACTTTAGTAGAAGGATCAAGTGCGGCTATGACTGCAGCGCTAAAAAAAGCATATGATAAAGAAGAACCTATCATTGTAACAGGCTGGACTCCGCACTGGATGTTTACTGCCTATGATTTGAAATACTTAGAAGATCCAAAAGGCTCATATGGTGAAGATGAAAACATTCATTCCATTGTACGTAATGGCTTAAAAGAAGATATGCCTGAAGCATATGCAGTATTAGATAATTTCCATTGGACAACAGAAGATATGGGAGTTGTTATGATGGATATTTATGAAGGAGAGTCACCTGAAAAAGCAGCCGAAAGCTGGGTTAAAGAAAATGCTGATAAAGTTAGTGAATGGACTGACGGTGTAGACAGCGTTGATGGTGACAAAATTAAAATTGGTTACGTTGCATGGGATAGCGAAATTGCAAGTACAAATGTTGTTGGCCAGGTATTAACAGATTTAGGCTATGATGTAACATTAAGTCAAGTAGAAGCAGGTCCTATGTGGACTGGTGTTGCTGACGGCAGCTTAGACGCACATATCGCTGGCTGGTTACCAATTACACATGAAGACTATGCAAGCAAATATGAAGGCCAATTCGAAGATTTAGGCGCTAACCTAGAAGGAACAAAATTAGGACTAGTCGTACCAAGCTATATGGATATTGATTCCATTGAAGATTTGAAAGAATAATAGCATATTGAAAAAGGGTCCGATTATAAATCTGACCCTTTTTCTTCGTTATTCTGATTTATTACTTAAATTATCATTCAATTCATTAATACTTTGACGAATATTCCCTTTACCAGATAAATTCTCCAATAATTCTTTAACATCAATCCCAGCTGAAGCCTTTAAAGATTCCTGCATTGTTGACATGAGGTTTGTCGCATAGCCAGTAACTTTATTTGCTCCACCATTACTACCATCACTTCCTGTATCAACAACTGTAATCTTATCAATATTCGCTAATGGGCTAGCCACTTGTTTTGCATATTCCGGTAACATGTCAAGCACCATATCTAAGATTGCCGCTTGGCCGTATTGTGCATATGCTTCTGCAATCTTGCGTTTCGCTTCCGCTTCTGCCAAACCTTTTAAGCGAATGATGTCTGCTTCTGTTTCCCCTTTTGCTTTTTCCGCTTCCGCTTTCGCTAAACCGTCTACACGGACTTTTTCTGCCTCGGCTTTCGCTTGTGACTCAATACGATATTGATTAGCATCTGCTTCTGCAATTTCACGACGTTTATTTGCCTCAGCTGCCTGTTCCATTGCATAGCGATCTGCATCAGCTTTCTTTTTAACCTCTGAATCATATTGCTTTTCTCTTCTTAAAATTTCTTTTTCTTCTAATTCAATTTGTTTCTGTCTTTCAATGATCTTAATTTGCATTTCTTGTTCGGTAACTTCTTGCTTAGAACGAGCACTTTCTAAATCATACGCTTGGTCAGCACGCGCTTTTGCAATATCTTGATCTCTTCTATAATCAGCAATTTTCATTTGATTTTCTTTTTCTGCTTCGGCAATTTCCGTAGCTCTTTCTAATTCAGCCTTTTTAGCATCCTTATCTGCTTCTGCCTTTTTAATTCTTGTTTCTTTATCGGCTTCTGCAGTTGCTATGTCTGCATCTCTTTTTACTTGTGCAATACGCGGTTTACCAAGGGATTCTAAGTATCCATTTTTATCTCTTACATCTTTAATGGTAAAAGAGACAATGACCAGACCCATTTTTGCCAAGTCATGTGAAGCAACTCTTTGCACTTCTTGTGAAAACTTATCTCTATTTTTATAAATTTCCTCTACTGTCATACTACCAAGGATAGAACGCAAATGTCCTTCTAATACTTCTCTTGCTTCGTTTTCACGATCTTGTTTGGTTTTCCCCAAAAACTGTTCAGCTGCTGTTGCAATTTCACCAATAGAACCACCAATTTTAATAATTGCTGTACCATCTGCCATTACTGGAACACCTTGCTCTGTATATACTTCAGGTGTCGAAACATCTAATTTGCTAGATAATAAGCTTAAAGGCTCTGATTGTTGGAAAACAGGGAGAATAAATGCCCCTCCGCCTCTAATGATCTTAATTTTATTTCCAGATTCATCAACATGAACATTTTTTGATCCTAAATAGCTTCCTGTTACAATTAGCGCTTCGTCAGGTCCTGCTGTTTTATACTTTGCCATAAATATACTAATAAGTGCGATTAGTAAAATTGCTACAATTCCTATTACAATCCAAATCTCCATTTGCATCCAGTTTTCCTCCTCTTATTAACTTTCCTAAATTCCGTTATTACGGACTACATAAGCAACATTCTCTTTAATCTCTACTACAACCGTTTCCTCACCAAAGCCAATTTCTTCATTATAAAAGCTTGCTGCGGTCTTTGAAATATTACCGCTTATACTCTCAATTAAAATTTCTCCATATCCATCTTTCGGAATAGCAGTAATCACTCTGCCAATTCTCCCTTTTAATGATTCATCATTGTAAACCAATGACTCCTCTGCATTGGCAAGTGGGATAAATACAAAAAAATGTAAACAGCTAGAAACAATGAGTGCAATAACTGCTGAAATAGATAGAATCATAACACTATTGATATCGGAATACTTTTCCATCAAATAGCCACTTGCTGCTAATATCGTAAAAAAAGCAAGGATTAAAGTGGGATTGAAGACACCAATATCTCCGCCAAATAAATCTGATAATAATAATGTTAAAATGACACATATTCCCGATCCTATTAATACGGTTAAATAAATGGTGGGAAGATCAAAGCCGAATATTTCCATATACATCATTCACTTTCCATTTTTTAAATTTTATTATGTGGTCACCTAATCATTCCTCCTTCATGTTATTTCTTATCAAATATACGATTAGAAATAAAAAAGGTTTCAGGAATATTTATAAAAAACAAATTCACCCTATTCATTTTTCCTTTCCATATCCATTATGCCTCATATGTTGTAAGAATCGATCTTTCTCGCAGTTCCCCTAGAGATGCTACGATTATTCAAGCGGTTCCGTTATTCTCATCAATTGCTTTTCCTATAAAAAGCAACATTCTTTTAGAAAACACCTTTCCTAACAATAAACTACATCAAAAAAGGGAAAACGATATTACATTCAAATTTTCGTCATCTTTATGTTTTTGTTTCATATCATAATTTAGAGGGAATTTCATATATATCAACCTATTATTACATCTGCCATTGATACCGTTTTAGCAATTATTTTTAACGAAAAGGGGATATTGTGGAGGCGCATATGAAAAGTACGGAAAAACACGACGAAAAGAAAAATAGTATTAGCAAAAAAATCATCTATTTTTTAGGTTCCATCTTACTCTTAACTACCCTATTTGGAGGCTATATTTTCTCAGATAAATATTTTGCTAGTGAGCCCAGAACAGGAAAAGAAGAATTCGGAGAAAAAGTAGTTATCACCTTACCAAATGGAAAAAAGGTATTTACCTACGAAAACCTAATCGTGAAAGAAGATGGCAAACTTCTTTATAAAGGGGAACGTAATACCATCGATTTATCAGGTGGAGTAGTAGTGTATGAAGATTGGAAAGACTAGATTATCCTTTTCATTCTAAGCTGTCAAAAGACCAAAAAATAACATTTGACAGCTTTTCTTCTATGTATAAAAAAAATGTCCCATACTAGATTAAACCAATTTCTTTCAAACCATAAGAGAGACCGCCTTCATTCACATGCTTTGTGACCATTTTCGCAAATGGTTTAACATCTTCATGAGCATTTCCCATCGCTATCCCCATACCTACATACGAGAGCATTTCTTTATCATTTAACCCATCTCCAAATGCCACAGCCTCCTGAGGATCGATATTTAATCTATTTAAAATTTCCGCTATTCCTGCTGCCTTTGACCCACCAGTCGGGATAACATCCATTGATAAAGGATGCCAACGTACAAAGTGAATCGTTGAAAATGTTTCTTCATATAAATTTTCATCTTTTTCTTCGCAGAAAAGTAAGCATTGATAAATATCTCCCTCCTTCCAAAAATCTTTTCGATAGGATGGCGCATTTAATTTCAATGACTGAAAGGATTCAATTATATGAGCATGCTCTTGATGATTTGCACAGCATTCCTTACTTCCTTGAAATACTAACGGATGATCATTTTTTAAAGCAATTTGTTCTAATTTCTCTAGCGTCTCTATCGGAATCGGTTTTTTATATACCTCCTCTTTCTCATGAACAACGTACGAGCCGTTAAAAGAGATATATGATGTTAAATTTAATTCAGCTAATATATCTGAAAAGAAATACGGTGCTCTTCCTGTTGCTAAAACGATGGGAATATTGCGTTTCTTTAACTCATTAATTGCTAATTTTGCATCATGAGGTATTTTTTTCTCCTCATTCACTAACGTTCCATCTATATCTATAAAGACAATTTTATAAGCCACAATCTATTCTCCCTTTCCTAATTTTCGATCAGTGAGCGCTTTTTTCTAGCCAAAAGCGGCCGTTCGTTATTCCAAATAACTTCAACTGGTAACGAAAAAAAGCTACTCATATTTTTGCTCGTTAATATATCCTTTGTATAGCCAGAGGAAAATTCCTTACCTTCTTTCAAGAGAAAAGAGTGGGAAAAAACTGGCAATACCTCTTCCACATGATGTGTAACATAAATGATGCTTGTGTCCTCGTTTACTATCTTTGAAATGGTGTCCAATAATTGTTCCCTTGCCAAAAAATCCAAGCCAGTTGCTGGTTCATCCAAAATAATAAGCTCCGGATCCAGCATTAATGCTCTTCCAATAAGAACCTTTTGTCTCTCTCCTTGCGATAAACTATTATATGATCTGTCAGCATATTCCAAACTACCTAACTGCTTCATAATAGCAATAGCTCGATTTCTGATTTCAGTTGTCGGTGACTCATATAAACCAATAGATGCATAAGCGCCACTTAGCACGATTTCAAATGCACTGTCAGATTCGTATAATTTTTGTTGCAGACGATTTGATACCAATCCAATTCTTCTTCTCAGTGCTCCCCCTAATTCAGATTTCCCAAAAACCTTTCCTAGAACTTCCATCTTACCTTCTGTTGGATGATAATAGGCACAAATCATATTTAACAAAGCTGTCTTACCGGCACCATTAAGACCATATAAAATCCAATTCTCCCCTTTTTTAATTTCCCAATTAATATGTTGTAGAATCCACTGTCCATTTCTTTTTAAGCCAACATCATCTAATTTTACAATCATGCCAATCCTCCTATTCCCTTTTCATTTTACTAAAAATTCTCATATTATGTACAGAGAGAAATGGAGATAGCGAATATATAGAAACGAACGCATCCATGAAATGCGCTATTTTATCATTGAAAAAAAACAAAAAAAGATCTAGCTTTTGTAATGTAAAGACAACAAAAGTCAGATCTTTTTTTGTTAACATCGAAATGTAAACGCTTTAATAATGATACAAAAAAATAAATGAGAGTGACCCCCATCTCAGAGGGCCATTGAAGTATATAGATTAACCAACTAATCCTTCTTTTTTAAGGACAGCTTCTACACCTTCTACTGCTTCTACTTCATCTTCACCAGTTGCAGAAATAGTAATTTCTCCACCCTTTGGTACACCTAGTGACATTACGCCCATAATAGACTTTAAGTTTACAGATTTACCTTTGAACGAGATTTGCATATCAGATTTGTATTTACTAGCAGTGCTTACTAATAATGTTGCTGGTCTTGCATGAATCCCAGTTTCATCAATTACCGTAAATGTTTTTTCGCTCATTGTTATGCCTCCTAAGAAAAAATTGTCTTACCTTATTATTTTAGCTGATTTTAGATGTTAATACTAACTTTTTTTCATCTTTTTCTTTTTTTGCCTTTATCTTTTTCTTCATGACTGTTTTTTTATGACTTCATTTTATGTAACATGTTCACTTTTTCTAGATTTGCACTTTTTATAAATTCAGCAAAAATTTGATTCATCTTTTCATTGGTAGATGCCATAGATTCAGGATGCCATTGTACTCCCAACAAGAAATTTTGATAACTCTTATGCTCGACCGCTTCAATGATGCCATCCTTACTTCTTGCAACCTCCACTAAATCCTTTGCTAACATATCAATCGCTTGATGGTGAATGCTATTTACCCTTGTTTTCGTTTCTCCTATTATAGATGCTAATTGACTATCTTCTTTTATGGTTACAAAATGAGTATCCCAGCTTCTTTTCACAGATTGAGTATGTTTAATACTATCTTTCACTTGAGAAGGAATATCTTGAATTAGTGTTCCCCCTAAAGCAACATTTAATATTTGAATCCCTCTGCATATTGCTAGTATTGGTTTATTTGTCTCCATCGCTCTGTTAATTACATTTATTTCCACTTTATCCCGCAGGAGAATTGTATCCCCGATATTTTGATGTGGATCTTCTCCAAATGTAATAGGATCTATATCCTCTCCACCACTTAGAATAACGGCATCACATAGATCTACCATTTCTACTGCAAGATTCTCTTCTACAAACGGAAGAATGATCGGCAACCCACCATTGGCCGCAATTGATTTTTGATAATCATGATGAACGTATGTACCTTCCATGAATTTATTTTTAAATATATAAGCACCTGTTATCCCTATTATCGGTTTACTCAACATCTTCATCCCCTGACGCTTCTATTTTTTTAATATTAACAATATTAAAAATGAAATAAAAGGGCATGTCAATACACTTGTCTAAAAGAATAATAAAAAATCAGCTATTATCGATAGACCCACATATATTCTCTCGAAAATAGCTGACTATTTTACCCTATAGACTTGTTTTCAGCCCTAAATATAATCACCAAATAACTTTCCAATTATGATTACAAGTGGCGGGCACAATTTTTCGCTCCATTATATAATTTGCAAGTAATTCTGAAGCATCAAATTGAATCTCTCGGACAACAGGTTTATTCTTAAACATAAAGAAATCACCGCCACCCCCAGCTCGATAATTATTCATTACCACTTCATAAATAGCTTCCTCATCTATTGGTTTGCCTTCAAAATCTAGCTGAATGACTCTTTGTCCATGAGGTTTTGTTATATCAAGTGTATATTCAATCCCCTCCCACATATCATAGTTATAATGCTGTGGTTTAGGATAAACAAAGGAAGGATTTACTATTGGTTCACCTTCCTCATTCAAAGCAAAATATTTGGCGCTTTGCTCAAGTGCTGCACGAATATCTTTCCCAGTTAAAGCTAGTACTTTGAATGTATTAGGATAGATATAATTGGAAACAATGTCCCTCATTGTCACATTTGGTTTAAATCCAGGGGATTCATTATTAAAGAGTGCCGTATTACTGATTTTTACATTCGCAGCTTCCATTTGCACTTTATTAATAAATTCAATGAGCGGACTATCTGCTAAGCGAATCTCCATTGGATCTTTTACAAGCATATCTCCATCAATATGTCCTATTGGCGTATCCAGCCATTTTTGTGTACTATCTTCATATTCTTTTGCTAACATAAGGATTTCTTCATCTGCATCCACATCTGCTACTGATAATAATTCGGAGTCTTTCTTTATTACCTCCCCGTTTTCATCAAGCACCAATGTTATTTTGCCCACAAATTTTCCATTATTGCTTGGCTGTATAATTTCTGTGCCATTTATATTACCAGTTAATTCTCGATGTTGATGGCCAGTTAATAGCACATCAACACCATCTATCTGTTTGCAAATGCTATATCCCTGATTCTCCCTAGTCAATACTTCCGTTGGCTCTCCCGTTTCCAGATTCCGTTCAAATCCACCATGATAGGAAATGACAAGAACATCTGGCTGTTCTTCTTTATTAATAAAATCTACCCATTTTTTTGCACTATCGAATGCATCATTAAATTGAAGTCCTTTGATATTCTTAGGGTTTTCCCAATTCGGAATATAGTGCGTTGTCAAGCCAAGAATTGCAATTTTAAAGCCATTAATTCTTTTAATCAAATAAGGGGTACCTAAAAACGGCTGATTTGTTTTTTCTTCGACAATATTCCCACAAAGCCAAGGAAAATTTGATTCTTTTACAGCACTTTTTAAAATAGTTAAACCGTAATTAAATTCATGATTTCCAATAACAGCCCCATCATATTTTAATTGATTTAAGATTGTTATCATTGGATTTTTTTTATCTGCTAAAAAATTCACATAATGGTATGTTAAAGGCGTACCTTGTATTAAATCACCATTGTCTATTATAATCGTATTTGGATTCTTTGCCCTTTCCTTTGCTATAATAGTAGCAACTTTTCCTAGGCCCACATCAGATGGCGCATTATTCCCATAGTTCACTGGAAATATATTTCCATGGACATCACTTGTTAATAAAATAGTTACTTCTGTATTCAAGATTTCATCTCCTGTTACTTTATTTCATCATCTACTTCCATTCATTAACTTCCACGTACTTACTCATTAATAGCATTTTCATTATAGCAAGTTCATCCTTCAATAACTACTTATAATTCTTTATATTTCAACTAAATTAGTAATTCCTCCAAATAGAAAGCATAGAATTATTTAAAATAAGCAAAATAGTTCCAATTATCTTATTATTTGTTACAATAGTAATAATACAATCAAATAATAAAGGAGTGTCCTCCATATGAATAGCAGAAAAATATTAATTACCCACCCCCTCCATCCTTCTCTATTGGAAAAAGTTAAGTCCCAATTCTCTGCATGGCAAATTATTCATGCATCAAAACAGGATGAATGGCAAGAGCATTTGATTGATTCTGAAATAATTGTTGGTTGGAGAAACAGTTTTGATATGCAAAGCATTAACCAGAATGACCAGCTCAAATGGATTCAAACATGGAGCGCTGGTGTTAATAGCCTTCCATTAGATCAATTAAGTAAAAAAAATATTTTCATTACAAGCGCAAATGGAGTACATAGCTATCCAATTTCTGAAACGATTTTCGCTCTCCTACTAGGATTAACAAGAAATATTCATACATATGTTCGAAATCAGCAAACAAAAAAGTGGGATGGTACCGATATCAAGTTGGAAGCTCATAAAAAAACGATTGGTATTATTGGCGTAGGGGCAATCGGGCTAGAAACAGCTAAAATTGCGAAAGCATTTGATATGCATGTCATCGGTGTACGAAACTCGCTGAAACCGACAGACTATGTGGATAAATTATACACTTCCAATCAACTAGCTGAAGTACTTCCAATATGTGATTATGTTGTTGTCACTCTTCCATTAACTGATGATACATACCATTTATTCCAAAAAGAACAATTTCAGCAAATGAAAAAGTCAGCATTCTTTATTAACATCGGACGTGGAGAAATTGTGAAAGAAGATGATCTAGTTGAAGCATTAATAAGTGGAGAAATATTAGGTGCGGGATTAGACGTCTTTGAAACAGAACCATTACAGCAATCAAGTCCATTATGGGATTTAGAAAATGTCATTATTACTCCTCACACATCTGGTTCTACAGAGCATTATAGCAGTAGAGTGATAGAAGAAATATTTCTGCTGAATGCAATTTACTATCTAAAAGGAGAACCACTCCCGATTAATTTAGTAGACTACCATAAAGGATATTAACTAAATAGATAAAAAGAGGAGCCAGCTATTAATAGCACTGACTCCTCTTTTTTTACCCTACTTTTTTATAATTTTTCTGGCTTGATGCACGACGAACTATCATATAAACCTTTTGACTTAAGAAACCTATAAGCAAGATAACTACCAATAATAACGTTATCGTTGCTCCAGGAGGAGTTCCTAAATGATAGGATGAAAATAAACCAGTAAAAATACTAACTGCCGCTACTAAAATGGCAACAATAAACACCCATTTAAAACCTTTTACTAATTTAATGGAAAAAGCAGAAGGTAGTACCAACAGGGCAGAAACTAATAATACTCCAATAGTTGGTATAATAACAGAAATTGCAATACCCGTTAATATGCTAAATGCAATAGATAGCATACTTGTATTAATCCCACTAGTTGTAGCAGTATCTTGATCAAAGGTCATAATATACATTTGTCTCGTAAAGAAAAGAAAAAATAAAAGAATAATTCCAGTTACAATTGCTAACACATTTACTTGCTGTTTACTTATCGTAATAATACTCCCAAATAAATACTGATCCATGCTTGCCGTCATTCCACCACTTGATAAGCTCATAAGAAATAACGCAAATGATAGACCAGCAGCCATCAAAATAGCTATCGATACTTCTGAATAAGTATGATATGCACGACGCATATATTCAATCCCAATCGCCCCAGCGACAACGACTAGTAGACTAGAGAGTGTCACATTTGTTTGAAAGAAAAAACCAATCGCAACACCAGCTAATGAGATATGGGACAAAGTATCGGCCATTAACGCCTGTCTTCTTAAGACTAAATAAATCCCTATGATTGGTGCAATTATTGCAATGAGCCCACCTGCCCAAAATGCTCTTTGCATGAATTCAAGCTCAAACATCTCCATCCACCTTTTTCTCCTTTCTCTATATGAATAATCTTATCTAAATAACCTTCTACTTCATCTTGATCATGGGTTACCATGACTACCGTTCTATTATGTTCTCTAACCTGATGCTTCATAAATTCATAAAATCCTTTTCTACTATCCGCATCCATGCCTGTTGTCGGTTCATCTAAAACAAGTAAATCCGGTTCTGACGCTAGTATTCGGGCAATCACAATCTTCTGTTTTTGTCCTCCAGATAACTCTCCTATTTTCTTATTTCGATACTCCCACATTCCAACCATTTCTAAAGACTTCTTCACTGCCTCATGATCAACTTCCTTCAGTCTCTCATAAAACTTTTTACGCTGATATCTACCTGAACGAACAAGTTCTATCACCGTGCTCGGGAATCCAACATTAAAAGAAGAGATTTGCTGCGGAACATAACCAACTGTTAATTTTTTTTCCTTCGAATTAAGCTTACTTATTTTCACACTGCCTGACCAAGGTTTAAGCAAGCCCAATAATAACTTTAAGAGTGTAGATTTACTTGCACCATTCGGGCCAGTAATCCCAACAAACTCACCACTTTCTAATTCAAAAGAGACATTTTCAAGAGAAGGGACATGCTCATATCCAAATGTAATTTTTGATACTGTCGCCAGTTTCATAGTAATTACTCCTTTCCATTTGTAATTCACGTCATCAATTCATTATTTAAATAAAAGCCGATTAATCTAAGATATAAAACCATACCATGTCAAAGAGGCTAGCTTGGTTATACCGATTTTTATATCAATGATTGATATAACATATATCTCCGTGTCCATCCACTGTCGAGACACATCTAAACTTTTATAATTTTTGCCATTTCCTACAGGTATATACTCTATAACATATATTGAGTAGCTTACTTTCCTAGTTTGAGAAAGTAAATCTATCCTTTAACCATTTCGTATTCATTACGATTTAAAGAAGAAATGGAACACACCTAGTTATTCATTTATTTAGATTAATCATAAATGAAAGCTATTCCTACCTTTTTCTTTTATATATTATACATGACACTTAATAATAGACTTTTCCCATTAAGGTGTCAACATAAATCCAAACGATTCCGATTAAAAATTTTATAATAAACTTTTTAATTGGTCAAGAATTTTACCTTCTTAAGAATACTCGCTTTTATCTTCCATCATATTATCCATTTAATAATAGAGGGAAACAAATTACTATTACACTAATAATAAAAATGTCGTGAATCCTTTTAGAAAAATTGTGGTCCTTCATCCTTCACTAAAGGTTAGTTCTAGCTTAGAAAACCATTTAGGGGCTATTTACTCTCCCACCTATCCTTCTTAAACGCTCACAAGCTTGTAATTAATGTCTAACTGAAGTTGGGAGATAAATAAAAAATTAACGCATCTTTCAAAAAAAAGGAATATTTTTTTTACTAATGGGTATTATATAAGTAAACAGAACAAAAGCATTACCAGATAAAACTCACTAGTAATGCTTTCCTGAAATGATTCTATTAGAAACGAACAACTCTTCCATTAAATACAGATTTCCAATACCCGCTATTCATAGATGCTATTGCAACACCAGTAGAGCTTTGTGAACCGATAAACTTACCTCCACCAATATAGATTCCAACATGACCATCTGTTTTATATGTGTTAAAGAACACTAAATCTCCTGGTTGCATATCGCTTGTAGACACACGCGTTCCGGAGTTCTTTAAAGCATCCGTACTTGCAGGAATGCTATATCCAGCTTGTGAATAAGCCCAGCTAACAAATCCAGAACAATCAAACAATCCGTTTGCTACATCTGAAGCAGTTCTTCCACCGCCAAATTTATAAGTTGAATTCCCAATGTATTTATAACCAGCAGTAATTGCTTTTGATTTACTACCGCTTGCTTTTTCACTTGAAATCTTACTAGCACTCCCACTGTCATTCGTTCCAATTGTGGAAGCAACCAATTGATTTAAGTTATCTTCTTCTTTTTGTTGAATCATTTTTTTTATTTGTGGCTCTACAGATTGTAAAGAACCGTATTTCTGTTCCAATTCTGCTTTACGCTCTTTATTTTCAGCTTCTTTAGCCTTTAAATCTTTTTTGGATTGCTCATTTTTCTTCTGTTGATCTTCATTTTGCTTTTGCATTTCTTCAAGATCTAACTTCGTATTATTCAACTCATCATATTTATCTTTTATTTCATTTTGCTTTGTTTCTAAATCTTCTTTATCTTTCTCATTGCTTGCAATTAAATCTTGATCTGCTTCCATAATTGTAGCAACTGCACCTACACGGTCAACAAATTCCTTAAAACTAGCAGCACCGAATAATACTTCAATATAATCAACACTTCCTCCATTTTCTTGGAAAGAACGTGCTCTTTCTTTTAATACATCATTACGCTTTTCAATTCTATCTTCTAATTCTTTTATTTTTTTCTCAAGAGAGTCAATTTCTTTCTCCGTAGCTTTCATTTTAGCCTTTGTTTCCTCAATAAGACTTTTATTTTCCTCAATTGCTTTATCTACTCTTTTAATTTGAGCCTCTAATTTTTTTAACTCTTCTTGCGTTTCTACAATTTTAATTTGAGCGTCAGAAATTTGGCTTTTTAAAGATGCTTGTTGTTGCGTAATGCTAGTTGGTTGAATCGCATGAGCATTTATTCCTGGGATCGCTAAGCTAGTACCCAATCCAAGTAATATCGTCGTATTTAGTACCACTAGTTTCTTTTTTAACATTCCATTTTCCCCCTGCACATTTATCTAATGTAGAATTCTTCTAATTTATTTATCTATGTATCTTCTTTATGTTTATGATGTAATTGGTAGAGAGACTCTTATAATATAGTATTCTCTACAGTGTAAATCAAACAATAACCCTGTTTTCGACGAAAGTTCTTTATATAAAACATCTTTCGCCACAAATAGAAGTATAACATCATAATTTGTCATTTAAGTAATAGAAATATTACAATTATATTTCAATTGTCATTTTTCTTCGTTTGTTCACATTTTTTTCACACTTTTTTCCTATATATCACTCCAAAAAATGGAAGCGACTAAATAATATTAAAATAATGAACCGTTCTTAATAGAAGTATTTTATCGTTTTATTTCGACACAACTCAACATTTTTCTTTTTTGTTAAAAAATGCGAATTTCTTTCTATTTGAACCACTATGTTATATTAGAAATAGCTCTTTACCTTGGCTGTTTTTCAATAATTGGTTTTTTAAAAGAAAATTAATACATGACAAGAAGGCATTTTAGGGATAACTCAAAGGCTAGCCCCCCTTTGCAAACAATAGGGTAACCCTTCCCATAATTTGTGATGACAATATACTTTCAAATTACGACCAACAAACTTTGAAACCAGTCCTAACTTAATATATAGAAGGAATTGATTAATACATGAAAAAAGTAATTGTAGTAGGCGGAGGGATACTTGGCGCCTCTATTACATTTGAATTAGCAAAGCGTGGAGCAGAGGTTATAGTCATTGATCGAGAAGACCAAGGACAAGCAACAAAGGCAGCAGCTGGCATCATTTGCCCTTGGAATTCCCAGCGTAGAAACAAAAAATGGTATGTATTAGCAAGAGAAGGTGCGAAATACTATCCATCCCTTGTTGAAGATTTAAATAGCTATCATCAATTACATACTGGTTATAAAAAAGTTGGTGCTCTTAGCCTTCATTCCGATCTTACAAAACTAGAAGCTATGAAAGAGAGAACATTAAAAAGAAAATTAGAAGCACCAGAAATTGGAGATGTAAATATTCTTACCTCATCAGAAGCAAAGGCATTGTTCCCGTTATTAGCTCCAGGATACGGCGCTTTACATATTAGTGGAGCAGCAAGAGTAAATGGCTGGGCATTACGAGATGCTCTTATAGAGGCTAGCAAACAATTAGGTGCAACCTTTATCCAATCATCTTGTACGCTAATTAAAGAAAAAGATACGGTAAAAGGAGTTACACTTAGTGACAACACGACCATTTATGCGGATGAAGTAGTAATTGCCGCTGGTGTTTGGGCGAATGAATTACTAGAGGCACTTCGAGTATCTTTTGACGTGAAGGCACAGAAGGGACAGATTCTGCACGTAAAGTTAAAGGATGTTGAATGTTCAGAATGGCCTGTTGTCATGCCACCACATGATCAATACTTATTATCATTAGAAAATAATAATATTGTTATAGGAGCAACACACGAAAATACGACAGATTTAACTGCCAACATTACAATTGCCGGAATACAAGAAATTATCGATAAGGCTTTATTATTTGCCCCTGGCTTGTCAGACGGGATTTGGAGTGAAGTAAAAGTTGGCTTTCGTCCATTTACAAATGACTTTCTTCCTGTGTTCGGAAGACTACAGCAATATGAAGGGATAACAATTGCTAATGGTTTAGGGGCATCCGGCTTAACAATGGGTCCTTTTATCGGGCAACAACTGGCCAAATTTGTCCTTGGATCTGCATGTGATATCGATTTATCTCCATATTCTATCGATAGTTCCGTTCAAGAGATATAATTGCCTTGTTTTAAATACGCTGCTCGATTATATTTTGTTTATTTAATTAATACCATCCGAAAAAAAAAGGATGCCTGATCCCAGCTACCTTTTTGGGAGATTCAAGCATCCTTTTTCTTTATAAGGATTACCCTTCCTTAAAATAATTTTTTTCAGATACAATATTAGGTAATTGTCCTTATTTTTTTCGTTCACAGCTAATTATATATGCTCTGTTCCAAATAAAGTGAGCCCATTAACCGTCACTCTTCACTAGGCTTTTTTCCTATTACCCATCCAAAACTCTTACAAATAGAACTCTCTCCCCTACATTAGGTTGAAATTCAATAGAATAGATAGTATTTTCTACATATGGTTCTTCGCCAATTTTCATATTAAAATTGTTCTATATTACGTTCACTTTCATTCTATTAAACGTTCTTTCTTCATTATTATTTAGGAATAATCTAGTTAACTGCAATTAGTGATTTATTGTTCGTTCACTAATGGATCATTACGAACTTACTGTTGAGAGACTGCCCTCTTTCATCAGCCTTTTTACATTTTAGGGGGATTAAAAAATGAGTCGAATAATTACTATTACTTCCGGGAAAGGTGGGGTTGGAAAAACTACAGTTACTGCTAACATCGGTATTTCCCTTGCATTAAAAGGCTATAAAGTGTGCTTAATTGATGCAGATTTTGGTTTACGAAACCTTGATATTCCATTAGGCTTGTCTAATCGAATTATTCTAGATATTTCGGATTATTTGCAAAAGCTATGTTCCTTTAATCATATAGTCGTTAAACACCGTACATTAAAGAACCTTCATTTAGTACCCGGTAGTAAAAAGCAAGTGACAGAGGTAGAATTTCTCTCGTTTGTGGAGATGCTCCAAGAAATTGATTCACTGTATGATTTTATCTTAATTGATTCTCCCTCAGGATTGGAAAGTGGATTTTTCTATGCAATAAACGGAGCCGATGAAGTTATTATTGTAGCTACACCTGATAAAACTGCATTACAGGATGCAGACAGGGTAATTGGTATACTGGAATCACAAAATAAACAGCCATTATCTCTCCTTGTAAATGGTTATAAACATAACCAGGAAGTTGATAATATCTTGCAATTATTGAATATAAATATTCTAGGAGCCATTCCTTCTGATGCAGATATTATCGCAGCTAATAACAAAGGCAATCCAATTGCATTAAACCCAAGTTTACAATCTGGAGTGATGTTTAGAAAGATTGCAAGTAATCTTTCCAAACACCATTATAACCAGAGAATTGATTTACCTTCTTATAACCAGAACTTTTTTACACATAGAAATTTAAAGCTGTCTTTTTAAAAACATTTATGATTGAAAGAACTTATAGTCTCTTACTTAGCGTTTACTTGATAGGTTGGAATTTCATAGTTTAATGTATATGTACTTATTAAACTATATAAATTATAAATTTGATTTACCTGTTTTGTTGCCCAGCCTATATCGGAAGCATACTGATGTGTTGCTGTCCCTGTTTTTTCAGCTGCATCAGGATTCCATCTCATTTTATATAAAGTATCTTGTCCAGCATTGATATAACCTTGCGCAATAAATTTTGCACCACCTATAATCGCAGCTTCAGGTGTAAACCAGCCAGCATTATAGGCATATTCGGCACCACTTGAAATAGCAGATCCATCATAGGCACCAATACCATACATGTTATAAACCATTTTACCATTAACTTCAACACCATTTGCCAAAGTAGAAGTACCATTTCCAGTCTCTAAAAGAGCATGAGAAATCAAGTATAGTTCATTAATTCCGTAAGCATTAGCCGCAGTGACAAAAGCAGATGCTTTACCAGCTAATATACCTTTACCAGCTAATATCTTACTATCTACTTCTTTATCATCCACATTTGCTTTTGCAGACAATTTAAGAAATTGCAAAGATTGGATATCACTATTAATAAAGTTATCGGGGTTTAGATAATAGGCAGTATCTTCTTTACTAGCACTAACCCAAGCCTGTGAATAATCTACTTTATACCAGTAGTATCCATCCGTTCCTTTTACTTTGGAAACAACCGTTAATACCTGTCCACTCGTTAAAGTACTAACAACAGAATAATCGGTTCCAGCACCTCCACGCAATCTCCAGCCACTACCAAGTACAGTTCCTTTTGTGGAATCAGATGTTTTGAATACAATCGCATCTTCTCTGATATATGTATCATATTTTGTATCCGTTTGTGGATTGACTTTTAATTGAATATTAGTCATGTCTTCTAAAGTCAGATTGTAATTAACATAACTCTTATTTATTGTTACATTAGTACTTCCATTATCTTTAGCCGTTAAATATTCTGTACTAACATACCCTTCCAGATTATTCACTATTATTTTGGACCAACCATTTTCTTCTGATTGAACAGTTACTACTGTTCCTGCTGCAAGCTTGCTTAAGATTGTCCCACTCGTTGATGGTGTAGCTCTCATATTTAAGCTAGAACCCGCTTGGACATTAACAATCTTTTCCACAGCTGTTGGTGCTTCCTCTGACTGCTTGTCTTCCTCTTGATCTGTTTGGTCGTCTGTTCCATTTTCAGGGGTAGTAACACTTGTTAAGTACTCACTGCTTACATACCCTTCTAGATTATTCGTCTTAATTTGCGACCAGCCATTTTTCTCTGATATTACTGTTACTACCGTTCCTGCTGTAAGCTTTCCTTTTATTACTCCACTTGTTGATGCTGTGGATCTCACGTTTAAGCTTGATCCTGCTTGAACATTGACTTTCTTTTCCACTGTGGTTGGTGTTTCTTCTGGCTGCTTGTCTTCCTCTGGATCTGTTTGGTCGTCTGTTCCATTTTCAGGGGTAGTAACACTTGTTAAGTACTCACTGCTTACATACCCTTCTAGATTATTCGTCTTAATTTGCGACCAGCCATTTTTCT